>NZ_AP041141.1:2710000-2952500 GCF_055397545.1 Pseudoalteromonas sp. 11L1
TCTGACGGAGAGTTTTTAATAGTAAATGCAGCAAGTGAGCTTGCGCGGCTTAAAAAATATTCTAAAGCAAGTATTCAACCTGATGTAGACGCAGGCTTAACTAATATTTTTAATACCTATCAAAGTTATGGCTATGGTGATGCCGTGTGGCTTGGCGCTGCTGACATTGTAAATTATTACACTGATTGCAGTAAGTTTGGTGTTTGTAATTTTGTAGATACACTCACTCAACAAGTACTTTCCCAGCAATATAATTGTAGCAACACCATAAAAATCCGTTCACAGGCGATGACAGCAGCTCAACACGCTGCAGCATGTGATGCAATGCAGGCTGAAGAAGGGTTATTTCATACTAAATTAGCCACAGAAAATATGCCTGTCGCGAATGATTATAACCGTTTTTTATACGTAAATATTTTTGATAGTAGTGATGACTATAGCAAGTATGCTAAAGCCATTTTTGGTATTAATACTAATAATGGCGGAATATATTTAGAGGGCGATCCTTCTGATACTGATAACGAAGCCAACTTTGTAGCTTATGAAGCAAGCTATGCAAAAGCGGATCATTTTGTATGGAATTTAGAGCACGAATATGTTCATTACTTAGACGGTCGTTTTAACTTATATGGTAACTTCAACTCACCAACCGAAGACATTGTATGGTGGTCTGAGGGGGTCGCAGAATACATCGCGAATCAAAATGATAATGAAGCGGCAATAGATACCATTAAAAATGGACAGCGCTTTACCCTGCAGCAAATATTTGCCACTAACTACGATGGTTTTGATCAAGATAGAATTTATCGTTGGGGCTATTTAGGGGTACGCTTTATGTTTGAGCGCTACAAAGAACAACTCAACGCTATGCTCACGGACACACGTCAAGGAAATTGGCGTGCGTACAAAAATAAAACCCAACATTGGGCTAATAACTATGAAAATGAATTTGTGCAATGGTGCGATCAGTTGGTATATGGTTCGCCGTTAAATATTGCACCGAGTGCCAATATAAATGGCCCATATTCGGGCCTAGAAAATACCCCTATTACGTTCTCAAGTGTTGGTAGTAACGATAGCGACGGAAATATCGTAAGTTATACTTGGCTCTTTGGCGACGGTATTAGCAGCACAGATGCCAATCCAATACATACTTACACGCAGTCAGGTCAATATACCGTATCATTAACCGTCACTGATAACGATGGCGACATTGATATGAAAACAATTATCGCAACCGTAACTGAAAATACTCAAGGCAATAAACAAACGCTCATAAATGGTCAACCCCTTTTTATTTCTCAAAAGCAAAACACCCAGTTACAGTTTAATTTTGACGTCCCTTTTGGCGCTAGCGAATTAACATTTAGTCTAAATGATGGCTCAGGGGATGCTGATTTATACGTCAGTTATAACTCAGAGCCAACCTTATCTCGCTACGACTGTCGCCCATACCTTGAAGGAAATAACGAACAATGTATTTTCAATCCTGCCCACGTAGGAAACTATCATGTAATGGTAAACGGTTATAATAACTATGATAATGTAAAGCTCACTGCATCATATAAAGAAACGCGTAGTTCACTGCCTGATGCATGTGCAACGTCATCAGGGCAAAGTAAAGGCCGCCTTAAAGATGGTGAAGTCATATGTTTAAGTAACAGTGGTCCAATGTGGTTTGCCATTGCAGATGTAAATAGTCAGTCAGGTATTTCAATAACATCAGCAAATGGTAGCGGTAATATTGACTTAAGTTACTCGAATAGTACTTGGCCAAATGGTAGTAACGAGATTGCAAACTCTGCCAATAGTGCGAATAACGAGTGTATTTTCATTCGTGATCAGGAGCAATTTTGGGGGTACCTAAAAGTCTCTGGAAACAGTGAGGGCGCAAGTCTAGTGGTTGACTTTAATAGTACTGGTTGCCGATAGTATAAATATTTTTTAAAGCGAAAAGCCGATTTGCTTTTCGCTTTAACCATTTAATTAGCTTGCTAATCGCAGTCCCAATAGCACTAACATCACAATGTTTGCAATCACACTGATTAAAAAGAAGTAACTACGCGGGCTGGGGTTTTTCTCGGTGGCGATTGCGTAATACAGTGCCATATGAATTAAGCGTGCAATCACATATACCCATATACATATTGCAAATACCGAGCTGTGGTAATTCATCACAAAAGCAAATAAAACCGTTCCTATAAATAGTGCACTGTTTTCTAAGGTGTTATGAAAAGTACGATGCGCTCTAAATATAAAGCTCCCATGAGATAGCTCTTTATCAATTTTCCCTGGCACTGCACCAGGTTGTTTAGCCTTACTAAACGTCGCAACGGCCCACTGAACTAACATCATAATTAAGTATAGGTAAAATGCTACAAACGCAGAATGTGCAATATCGGTCATTGTTTTTTCCTTTGTGTTGTTATTAGAATAATAGTTAAAGCAACTATTAAGCCAAATTTAACCAACTGATATGTATATAAATTATTTTACAAAATATACATTTTTTGTAATAGATTCCTGCTTTATATAAAAATTACGGTATTTATGTAATGTATATTAAACTTTGACATAATATTAATACTAATTACGTATTTTATAAATTTAACTTGAGCATTTATTCTAATTGTTGTTTTATAGATGTTACTAAAAATGGAACGGCGGAATTTTTATGAAAAATAAAATAACCAAATCTTTAGCTACGGCGGCATTATTGAACTTTATATCAGTACCTGCTTTTTCAGCTCAAGATCATATTGAAAATGCAGAAAGCTTGGTACAGCAAGCTCAATACAAAAACGTAGCAACTATTAAGCGTAATTTCGCAAAGCAAGTAGCGCTTAATTATTCAGTGTTGAATGCTGATTTAAAACAATCAGTAAATAAATATAACTTAGTTTTAAATGCTGATCAGTTATCAACAGTAGCACGGCATACACAACGTAATATAAGTCAGGCAAATAGTGCCTTACAACAGCTTAAAGGCTTACCTAACAATACAGGAAGCTTGTTACAAGTGCGTTTAGCTAGCGAAACCATGCTAACTGATTGGCAACAAGGTGAAAACCCTTTATTCGCATTTGCACCCGCTGGTGACGATAGCCAATGGAGCGAGATTGAAGCGTTCGATCAGTTTGGTAACATTCATTATTTAAGCGTAGACCAAATGCCAACTCAACCTGTTTTTATTGTCGAATTAGATCAGCAAAAAGTACAGGGTGCGGGTATTGCAGTAATGAAAGGAATTTTGTCAGCTAACAAATTCAGCAAAAACATGGTTAGCCCACAAAATCAATTAAATAATGATCAGCCATTACAAACTAGCGTGCTGAAAAAAATACATTTAGAGGATGATAAAGAACCTTGGATTTCAGGTAAAGCAGAAGTCTATGCCATCGTAACGGGGATCGATCCTAGCAGAGATGAACCAATATTAGATATTGTTGATTTACCTTATTTAGATCATGATAAAACCAATTACAGCCCTAATCAGGTTTTAATTCATTGGCAACGTTATCGTTGGCAAGCTGTCGATTTGCTTTTAATGGAGCAAGATGACAACACAAATTATAAAACCTTAGCAATGAAGTTATTAGAAATATCAGAGCAAGTAATGGCAAGCATCCCTGATTTACAAGCACAGGGCTATACTATTATTCCTAAACTCACTAATGAGTTACTTAAAGCAATGCCTGATGAATGGTTTACCAATAATGATGATTATGTCGATGTTTTTTACACACTGTTTGAAAACAAAGAGTATCAAGGTTACAAAGGCGCAAGTAGTAATGCCACCATTACCTTGTCACCTTTAGAGATAAATCCTCGTCAGTAAATAACGACCCGCCACTGTTTGGCATAATAACTAAACAGTGGTGAGTTAATCATTACTCCCGTAGTTTAAGCGTGATACATACAACGCCGTGATCGGTACTTAAATCGTCGCGCTCAAACTCGGGGTTAATTAAATGACGATCGTAAGTATGATAATCGCTTACTTCAAAAAAACTGTCGTCATAGCCAGAATCAAACTCACAAGATAGCAAAATATAATCAAGCACAGAGCTGCTTGCGCCAAAGTAATGCGTTGCTTTTCGTGGTAGTTTTAAACCTCGATTATCTTTATCGGTAATACCTTTTATTGGCTCATTAGGTACTTCATCAAGCTCGCAATCATCGTTTAACTTTGTAAATAACTGCCACGCATCGTTAAGACAATATTTTGCAAGGTAAGTTTTACTATCAAACGTAGGGGCAAAACGCAGTGTATTGGTTAATAAATGGCTTAAAACGCCATCAGCTAGGTCGTTATTAAAATCTCCCATTAATATCATAGGTTGTTGCGTGGCCTCACGACGGCTTATCATTTCTATCATCAGTAATGTTGCTTCACTACCACGCTGAATAGTTGAGCTCCAGCCACCCGCTACATTTGCTTTTAAAATTTCAATAATGTTTTTTTCAGCGGTTAGTTCTTTATTAGTTTCATCAATCTCAATTGATGGCCGTTTAGATTTAAAATGCACCACATAGCAATCGGTATTACCGATATGCGGCAAATTTATTGTGGCTCTAAGAACTTTACGACTAAAGGCAAAATCTTCAGTTAAACCTAAAGTACTGGCAAGCTCATAGTCGTGTTTTACGCTCGCTACTTCAACAATGGGGTATTTTGCTGCTATTGCCACAACGGGGCGTTTATAAATAAAATCATCTATTACCTGTGGCTCATCCACCACAGCAAAGTACGCATACCCTTGCTGCTTTACTAATTCTTTAAGCGACTCAATGCTAAACACTTCCTGAAAGCCAATTACATCGGGCTGATGCTCGGTTAAATAATCAATAATCCAGCGCTGTTTTTTTGCCCATTGCTCCGCGGTATATATCCGCTCAAACTCATAATAAGCATTAGGTGGCTCAAGATAATTAAACAGGTTAAATGTGGCTATTTTTAATGTTGAATTGGTTATCATCATCTCAGGGGATTGTTCTGAGTTATCAGCTAAAGGTGATGTATTACAGTCACTAATAATGGTCGCCTTTGAAAGTTTATATTGTGTGCTATTGTCAACATCATATAAGATTTTTGCTTGGTACCAAAGCTTGATAACAACTAAAACCTATTAAATCGTTTAAAGTTTAGGCAAACGCAACCTATCCCCTTTAAATTTATATACAAGTTGGTATGCTACGCGACCTTTTTTAACATATGGTTATCAAAAAAGGCAAAGCCAAGGGGCTGCCAATGCTGCAAGGCACTTAGTATAAGTGGCAGCAATAATTACAGGCATCGCGTTATAAAACGTTAGGTGTAACTTTAAATAGCAATATAAAAAGCACTATTAGGGTCAAACTATGCGATTAGGACCAGGACTACTCGTCACCGCTGCCTTCATTGGACCAGGGACTATTACCACCGCGAGCGTAGCGGGTGCAAACTTTGGTTTTGCACTAATATGGACGCTACTATTTTCAGTAATTGCCACCATATTATTACAATCTATGGCGGCGCGCCTAGGCGTAGCCACCGGGCAAGACTTAGCACAAGCACTAAGAGCCCATATTGAAACTCCCCTATTTAAATCTCTTGCTATATTTTTAGTGATCAGCGCCATTGGTGTTGGCAGTGCCGCCTACGAGGCTGGTAATTTAAGCGGTGCCAGCATGGGATTAATTGAAATATTCCCTCAGGTAAATGCCCAGCTTTGGACGCCACTCATTGCATTTTTAAGTGCCGTATTACTGTATAGCGGTAAACACAAAGTTGTTGAAAATGCGCTTATTTTACTAGTGATTTTAATGAGCCTAGTGTTTATCTCTACGCTTGTTATGGCGGCTCCCTCGCTCAGTGACATATTAGCTGGTTTTGTTCCTAGCATGCCAGAGGGCTCAGTTACCACAGTATTAGCATTGGTAGGTACGACCATAGTGCCATACAACTTATTTTTACACTCAGGGGTACTGGCTGCTCGCCATGACAGCAAGAGTGACAAACAAAAAGTAATTAAAGAAACCAATATAGATACGGGCGTGTCCATCACCCTAGGTGGTGTGATCACCTTAGCTATTTTATCAACCGCATCAGTAGCGTTTTATGGCACCGATGCAGGGCAAATAAGTGCTGCCAATATGGCGGTACAACTTGAACCCTTACTAGGTGATGCCGCCCATTACTTTTTTGCTATTGGTTTATTTGCCGCAGGCTTAACCAGCGCTATAACGGCTCCCCTTGCCGGCGCTTACGCCGTATGTGGCATGTTAGGTTGGTCAAATAAAATGGATAACACTCGCTTTAAAAGCGTTGCCATTGTTATTTTATTATTTGGTGCTGCCGTAGCATCTCTGGGTTTAGACCCTGTCGCAGTGATAATTTTTGCACAAGCCGCTAATGGTTTATTATTACCAATTGTAACTGCCTACCTTGTTTGGCTAGTAAATCAACGCTCTGTAATGGGTAAATACACTAACTCAGTACTGGTAAACCTACTTACTTTACCAGTGTTAGTACTTATTTTTGGCTTAAGTGGTTATAAACTTTTTAGTTTGATTTTTTGATATCACTACGCAATTCTTACACACAAAAGCCGCTGTATTTATAGCGGCTTTTTACATTACAGACCAATACGGACTTAAAAACCGTGATGCTCTGCCTTTTGCTTATTTGCCTTAATGAGTTTTGCAAATACATAACCCCCTACTGCACCTGCACATAATTGCGCATAAAACCCCCAGCCTCTTGCACCCGCAATAATAGTAATATTCATAATAGATTCAATAGCAATTAACGCTGTTGCAAACGCTACAATACCCGCAGTTACAAATAATTTTACCCCCTGATTTTTAAGCTTTTTCGCGATAAACCAAGTCACAAAAAATGCAATGGTCAATGCAATAGCAATAATAGCGCCGTAAGTGGGGAGCAAGCCAAGCCAGTCTTCAAGGGTTAAATTAACACGATCATTAAAGCCCACCACTACACCTACATTAACTAATTGATTGACAACGTATTGGCTATGAAACAAGCTAGCAAGAGTGAATGTAAGCAACCAAGAAACTAAAAATGACGGGAGTATACGTGTTAAAAACTGCATGGTTATCTCAACTTAAAATGAAATTTTTTTCTTACACTAGCAAAGGCTTGCAGTGTAAACAATCTTTGTGTGGTATTACGCTACTTTCGCTTTTAGTGTTGTCTTGTAACGCCAGTGCCAAACTACCAACACAGCAATATACTGCTAGTACCTTAGCAACAGACCTCAATTCACCATGGAGCATGGTTAAGCTCCCAAACGACATCTGGTTAGTTACAGAGCGTGATGGCCATGTTGTTATCATTAAAAACAATCAACAAAGCCGAGTTAAACTAGATTTCGAGGGCTTATACGTTGCAGGGCAAGGTGGTTTACTCGATATAGTACTTTCGCCAAATTACAGTGAATCAAAAGAAATAATATTCACTTATGCCCAAGGTGAGCTTGATGCAAACAGACTCGTTATTGCCAAAGCTAAGTTTGATGGTACGCAATTTTCAACGCCAAAAATTATTTATAAAGTTGCCACCGATAAGGGCACACCGCAGCATTACTCTGGCCGGGCGCTTGTACTGCCCGATAATAGCTTACTGTTTTCAAGTGGTGATGGCTTTGACTACCGCGAGCAAGCACAAGTTATAACCAGCCAATTAGGTAAAGTGCTACGAATTAATTTAAATGGCACTATTCCAAGCGATAATCCGTTTATTAAACATGAAAACGCTAACGCGCATGCTATTTATTCATTTGGTCATCGTAACCTTCAAGGCTTAGTGTACGACTATGATACCAAGCAAATTATTAGCCACGAACACGGCCCCGCAGGCGGTGATGAGCTCAACTATTTAAAGGCTGGCACCAACTACGGCTGGCCGGTAATCACTAACGGCGACGATTATTCACAAGCACGTATTTCCCCCTTTAGAGACTACCCCGGAATGGCTAAACCAACCGTAGATTGGACGCCTTCAATTGCGCCATCAGGCATGGCATATTATGGTTCTATGCATACAGCCTTCCCTTCACTGCAACGTCACGTGCTTATTACTACATTAGTCGATAAAAAGCTCTACAGTGTTAATTTAGCAGATGGTGAATACCCCCAGTCGCATATTTTCCCAGAGGCTACAGGTAGGCTCAGAGATGTATTTGTTACTGCTGAAGGTAATGTAGCGATATTAACGGATGGCAAAGAGGCAAAGCTGATGCTGGTAACGCCAAATTAGTCATTTATTTTAACTTATGAAAATCAAAAAATGACTGAGTTATTTGAATTGGTTGCTCTAATTGGGGGTAATGGCCTACCCCTTTCAATTCAATAATATCTGGATTAATGATTAATTCGCGATAACGTTTAACCATATGACGACCCGAAACAGGGTCGTCCATACCGCAAATTAATCTCATGGGTAAATCTGCTTGTTGTAAAGCGCTCACCCAACGAGCGCGATGTAATTTACGCTCTGTGATGTAATAAATCAGTTTTGCCATAACTGGCTTGCCCTGTTTATATGCAATTAACTGCCACAGCTCCTTGAGCTCGTTCTCAGCAATTGGTGTAGCGCATATATTATCAAAATTACGCTTAAAGCTTTTATAGTTTGCAAGTCGCGATACTAAAGCACCAATAGAGCTAAGTAACAACTTTTGCAATAATACCGGTTTATGTGTTTCTGGAAATAACCCGCCGTTAAGAAAGCAAACGCTTTGTATTTTTATGGCATGCGGCTCATTTAAATTGCTTCTAGCAAGTAGCTCTTGCGCTACCGTATCACCATAATCGTGGCTTAAAAGATGCGTTGCCTTTACATTAAACACCTTTAAAAAATATGTCAGTAAATCCGCTTGCATATTTATGGTGTAAGTAACATTTTGAGGTTTGTCGCTAAAACCAAAACCCAGCATATCTAGGGTAAATACCTTAAAGTGTTGAGTGAGCGCAGCCCATTGATTGTGCCAATCCCAACTTGCGGTTGGGTAACCATGGATCAGTAATAAACACGGCGCGTCCTGTTTGCCTTGCACATGATATCCAATCTCATGACCTTGAAATTCAAACGTCGATTGGCTCTTATGCCACGAAGCTAATGAATCAGTGATTGTTGTAGTGTTACTAATGACATTCATGACAATTTCGCTACTTTTATAAGGTGATAAACGAGATGAATTAGGTATCTACCATAATTAACTTTTTATCTGATATTACTTAAATATCCTATGAAAATGTACATAAATTTATTATTTGCGAGTAGCCATTTCCATGACTAATATCATTTAAGATAGGACGACAATAACTAAATTAAGGAGCCAAAGTGAAAATATTGTCCGTTGACGATAACCCCCAAAATAGAAACATCATGGAAATTGCGCTTTCCAAGCAACACGATATTACTTCATCTGATGGAACCGAGCCAATATTAGCACTAATGGAACAGCATCAACCACAAGTCGTCCTGATGGATATTTTACTTAGTAATGGCCTTACTGGTTATGATTTAGTTGAACAAATAACTCAATCCGGTGAATACGATGATTGCGAAATTATATTTATATCCGCTTTAACATCAAGTGAAGACAAACTCACAGCATATGGGTATGGCGGCGATGATTATATTGCCAAGCCAGTAGACTTTAAGGAACTTAACGAAAAATTAAAGCGTGTTGAACTGCGTATTACAGAGCGAAATAATCTAAAAGAAATGTACGATGTGGCCTCTACAACTGCTTTTACCTCAATGCAACAAGCAAGTGAACTCGGAGAGTTAGTCTCGTTCTTTACTGACAACCTTGACGTAACCGATTTAGATGCATTATTTGCTAACGTACAGCAGTACTTTACCAATGCAGGCGCTAGCTGCTGTGTAGAGTTTAGAGTAACAAACCAATATCACCAATTTCCAAAACAAACTATTTCTGAACTGGAAAAAGAAATTCTTGAACTAGGCAGAAGAGCAAAACGAATAGTGCCATTTAGCTCTAACTTATTATTTAACGCACCTGCTTGCTCAATACTTGTAAAAGGAATAAATGCAAAAGACGAAGGCTTACTTGGACGGCTTCGAGATAATTTTGCTATTTTACTTACTATTATAGAAAGCCGAATGGAATTTATTGAGCAGCAATTAGAAAAAGCGACGATACGTCAACAAGCTTTAAACACCCTCAAAAGCCAACTCGCTGATGATTTTAGTACCATAAAAAAACTATGCTCAGAGCAAGATAAGCAAGTAAAAATACTCGTTAATGACTTATCTCAAGCTATACAATCAAAAATGATCACTCTAGGTTTGGATGAAGAGCAAGAGTCGGAGCTAGTAGGATTAGTTGACGAAACGAAAGAAATTGTAGAAGAAACTTTAGTCCTGTCTTTTACACTAGAAGAAAAATTACAAGCCATAACAAACCGCTTAAAAGCAGTTGAATAATATAAGTACAATGTATAGACCAAGCTCGACAGAACCATGACGTTAAAACTTCAACCTTACTTCGCTCTTTTACAATTAAGCTCAAGAGTCAGTGATTATTGTAGTGTTACTAATGACATTCATGACAATTTCGCTGCTTTTAGATGGTTATAAACACATAAATTAGTAACTAAATTAATTAAATCATCAACTTGTGTCACCTAAATTAGAACTCTGTTGGGTGGCGCCTTCGGCTTAACCAACCTACCTTTTAACGTAGGTCGGATAAGTGGCGAAGCCACGCCATCCGACAAAAATGATGAATTGACTTGGGGCAACCCGATTTATCATGCTGTGCTTAATATGCAAAATAGAGGCTTAAACTAAGCCGCAATAAGATTTAAGTTTTGATGTATGGAATTAAGATTTGCTAATTCTGTTCTTCAACCAAATAATCTTTAAATAAATCATTACACTCCGTAGTTTGCATCAACTAGTTGACTAACAAAAATATTTGAAATGTGTTCTTTAGACTTTAACCAAAGCTCAACGTCTGCTCTATCTTGATTAGTCGCCGAACCATAACGATGAACAGAACAAATAAAGCCACTGAATGACTTACAGTCACCTCCACCAGCAATACAAAGTTTTCTTTTATCGATGAATTCTAAAAGCTCATCTAGTAATAAATCAAACTCTTCCTCTGTTACATTTAAATTACAAGTAAATTCAAAACCTAAAATAGCAAATTCATCTAAATACAACTTCTTGCGTAATCGTCTACTTTTAGTACTCATAAATATCCTTTAGCATATGACGCCAACTTATTAATCTGCCAATGAGGTACATAGAGTAAGTTATAAGGAAGAAAAACCCAAAGATAATTTAATATTTAACAAATAGTTAGAACTTAACTAATTACGCTCAATTGTTATCTGAGTGCTTTTATTAATGAAGAACTTAATTCACAAAGAGGATAAGAGACGCTGCGCTTTTAGAGGAAAATAACGGCTTAAATCAAGCCGCTTTGAAGAATTTAAGCTCTGATGTCTGAAGTCAAGATTTGACCCCTTTGGTACTATCAATTTTATCTACTGATGTAGTATTAGAAAAGACTAACTTCTTATATTCTTGAAACCAATCCACAACACTGACCCCTGACTTGACCACATAACGCCTCATTGAGAGGCTAAAAATAGTTGGTTAAAATAAGCGACGAAGGAGCAAAAACCAACTGTTTTTTGTCCTACTTTAATGACTTGTTAGGCATCAAGCTCGATTTATTTACATAAAAGTAAACCCACTGAACTCCCGTTAAGAAACATAACAATGCTGAAATTTTAAAAGCAAAGAATACAACCATCGTTACTTCCTCACCGAAATAACGAAATAATTGACTAAATTCTGAAGCAATCCATAATAAATTCCCTAAAAATAGCCACTTTAATGTTTGAAAAATTAAATGTAACGCCGCATGAGACTTATCAAGATCATTACCTTTCATTTTATTCTCTATGTCAGCTTTGAAAAGTGCATTCTTTTCTTCTCTTTGTTTTGAAGAAGCAAAGCTAATTCTAAGTAAATAATAAAATATAGTTAGAAAAATCCCTCCGACGATACTGGCAATTACACCACTCCAAAATTCAGGGATTTGACTTATAAATTGATTTATTGTTTCCATACTTCAAATTAACTCCAGTATATATTGATGCCTAACGCCCGCATTTGCGGCTGGTTTGGAGCGCAGCGGAAAACCAGTCCGACAACATGCGCTTGTTACATACATTCATATTTTGAGCACCGAACCATCTGGATTAAGTGCGATAATAGAATGCTTACCTTTAAAGACAATGTTAACTTGACCACCATAAACATCATCGATTGCTAAGTGGCTAGCACCTTCCAATTTCATTATTTCTGCGCCGCCAATTGCGCGGTTGATACCATCTAATTCCACGAAATTAGCTTTAGACACTTCTTCCACTTCATCGAGTTGGACAAACACGTACGGCCAGTCTTCAACATGTGAAGTTCCTTCCTTTACTTCGTCTGGCAACCAAACGGAATCCCATTGAAATGCCAACGTGACTGACCTATCAAATGCTACGTGGTGAAACACACCGACCCAGAAAGAATCATGGAGGGTGTATTTACTCAAGAACTCTTCAAGATCATAAGGTGACTTTTGATCCCAAGGTAATTCATCCTCTATTAGCTTCTTATAAAGCCAGTCCGGGTAAAACTGATCATCATCCAATGCTGATTATTCTCCTAGGCATGTAACGCCCTAATAATGGGCAAAAAATTGTTGGCTAAAATGTTGAGGAACGAAAACAGCCAACTGTTTTTTGTCCTTATTAATTAGCTTGTTATATTTTCATTACCCATTAATTTGATGCCAAATGCTAGCATGATAATTGCTGGAAAACTTAAAACAGCACCAAAAAATTTTTGATAATCTGAGTCACTAATGTGCATACCAAAAGGTTCAAAAAGCCAAAGGTAAGCAAAACATAAGAGTATCCAGCCAGAACAGGCTAATAGAAAAGACATTAACTTGTATGTTGAAACTATCTTATGATTTTCAAGTGGCTCTTTTTTAAATGTAGAAATATACCTGATACTTGCTATAGCGCTAAGTGCACCAATAATACCTGTAATTCCATTTACGACTTCCCAATCCAATTCACAACTCCGAACAATAAGAAAATATAACGCCTTACTAAGTGGCGCTGCCACTGAATTTCCCAAGCATACCAAACTCCAAGCCAAGAATGCCAAACGGTTAGCGTCCACTTGAGTAATTTGTTAGGGGCCGCCCCTACGATTGAACGCTGATTATTGGCAAAAGGTTTTGAAATTGAAACCGTTGCGTGCAATTTGTAGGACTTACTTAACGTATAAACTTGCTCGTTGGCACGACCAAACAAAGCGCTAAAAGTCACACTTAAATGATGAGTTTCCGTATGCACAGATTGCTCAACCAGAAGACGATGTTTAAGACAACAACAGAAACCACCATTACCCAAAAACCTTTCAATGTAATAGGCCGCCTAACGCTCTGCTAAGCGGCAAATAAACCAGCCACCTAAATTAAAAATTAATACCGTAAACACCTTAGCCAACCAGACCAAAAATGCCACGCGTTTATTTGTCCGTTTGAGCAGTTTGTTAAGACTTGCTTTGAAAACCGACTTTGCATTGACGCTGTAGTGAACGGCCAATGACAATATTGAAAACACCGCTAAACGAACATACCGACTTCAAACGCAATACTCAAAAGCGGTGAGCCACGAAACCCGATATGCACTGAGGTAACAAACCGCCCACTGCAATTATGCGTTCAATAATGAACTGCGGAAAAATCCAGCTCAACGAGTACGATGAGAATTTGTGAGCAGATAGATACTACCAGTTCGAGAAACACGCTTTAAAACGGTTACCGCAAGACTTTGGATTACGCCCAAACTGGCTTTTACAACGCACATGGTGAGAGCCACAAAACCGCCTAAATTTCAAAGTACGACGAACTTGAAGTGGCTGATTGCAGAACTACATAGCCAAAAAATCACAGCGAGTCTTAACGCCTCGTTAAGAGGCAAAAAATTGTTGGCTAAAATTAGCGACGAAGGAGCAAAAGCCAACTGTTTTTTGTCCTTTTAAACGACTTGTTAGAGGTTTGTTGCACATAAACCTAATCCAACTCTTTTTCTAATGCAGTAAAAAATAGCAGTATATCTTTACAAAAATTTAATGCTGGAACACCTTTACTCTTATTAACGCCAATTTGAAAATCATGAGGTAAGTTAGCACCCGTTTCCATTATGCCAACCCCGCCGTCATGAGTACTTGAATTACGGAATTGATATAACATTTTAGTTAACTCTGACAAACCAGATGTTTTCACAAAACCTGATTTACCACGAGTTTTAAAAACTTTAACGTATTTTTGTAGGGTTTCTAGTGATTGCCAATCCTCTATGGGCTCACCTGAGTCTGGATCACAATTAGCATAATGAAAGTAAGCTGCTTTGTCTTCTAAATACCCATAACATGAATTAAGAAACGCCCCTAGTAACCAACGGAATTTATCTCTATTACATTCATTGCTCAAAACGTTATAGAAATAATTACATTCGTTTATTTTATCATTAAGGTCGACAACAGCAGAGATATCTAGATCTTCGAGAATATGACGCAAATCTGCCATGATAAAACCTCTAACAATTTAATATCGACCCTAAGGGTCGTTTTTTACCCAACATTGGATCTGTAGTATCTTATCTATATTAATAACAAAATATCTTTTATTATTCTATATCAAATATATAACTAATTAACATTTTACTAGGAACCGACAAAAACAACCCATCGGGTCGATTTCTTGACTATAGGGGCATCCAAGCTATAGCTGTATATATATACAGTTAAAGTTTTAGGGTATTTATGAAAACACAATCACCATTTTTGAATTACATTTCTGACTATATGTTAGTTAGACAATACTCACTTAGGACCATTAATACCTATTTAAAGTGGATTGCTTCTTATATTCATTTTCATAAAAAAAGACATCCTGCTTCAATGGGAAATAACGAAGTTGTCAGCTATTTGGACTACCTTGTGTTAACAAAAAACGTAGCGCCTAAAACTCAAGCCACTGCTTTAAATGCATTAGTTTTTTTATATAAACACATTATTAAAAACGAGTTATGTTTAGACTTAACTTTTATCAGAAGCAAGCGTCAGCCCAAGTTACCCATAGTGATGACGCCAGAAGAAGTTAAAGTGCTCATGTCGCATTTAAGTAAACGTTACTATCTTATTGCTGGGCTAATGTACGGTAGTGGACTAAGAGTGATGGAGGCTGTTCAGCTAAGGGTTCAAGATATTGACTTTGATTATAAGAGTATTCGAATATGGAATGGTAAAGGCAATAAAAACAGGATTGTGACGCTTGCCACTGAGTTAATCCCTTTACTTAGAAATCAGATCGCACAGGTTGATGAATACTTACAATTAGACTCACACAATGAGCAATATGCTGGCGTTTGGATGCCTCATGCACTTGCAAAGAAATATCCAGCTGCTAATACGTCTTTAGGCTGGCAATATTTATTTCCGTCTCATCAATTAAGTACCGATCCTGAAACTGGAGAAATAAGACGGCACCATTTTCACCAAACAGGCGTTCGCAAGGCGATTAAAAAGGCTGTAAGAATGGCAAAGTTAACCAAACTTATCACGCCACATACTTTACGCCACTCCTTTGCAACTCATTTACTACAAAGCGGAGCTGACATAAGGACCGTACAATCTCAGTTGGGTCACTCGGACGTTAAAACAACACAAATTTATACGCATGTTTTACAACAAGGTGCTAATGGCGTAATTAGTCCTTTTTCTAGGTTATAAAGCTGGTTAGAAAAGTACAAATTGGTCCTTATCAAAAAATAAACGCGCTAAAGCACGCCCTTGTATCTACAGGTGAGCAGAAACTTTAATCTCACAGCTCGCTAACTTGCTAACTGAACCCTGGTCAACAAAAAAAGCCGCTGTTTGTTAAAACAGCGGCTTTCTAAAGCTTATAGCTAAAAACTGACAGCTTACAGCTAGTACTTTAAGCTTTACCAATCACTTCAAGTCCACCCATGTATGGGCGTAATACTTCTGGTACTACTACTGAGCCGTCGGCTTGTTGGTAGTTTTCTAGTATGGCTACAAGTGTACGCCCTACCGCTAAACCCGAGCCGTTTAGTGTGTGTAAAAGCTCTGGTTTTTTAGCGCCTTCACGACGAAAACGTGCTTGCATACGGCGTGCTTGGAAATCGACCATGTTTGAACATGATGAAATTTCGCGGTACGTGTCTTGCGCTGGTAACCATACTTCTAAATCGTATGTTTTAGCTGCGCCAAAGCCCATGTCGCCCATACATAAAATCACTTTGCGGTATGGCAGTTCTAGTGCTTGTAGTATTTGCTCAGCATGGCCTGTTAGCTCTTCAAGCGCTTGCATTGAATCTTCTGGTTTTACAAGCTGAACTAGTTCAACTTTATCAAACTGATGCTGACGGATTAAACCGCGAGTATCGCGACCGTAGCTGCCTGCTTCACTTCTAAAACATGGCGTGTGCGCTGTCAAGCGAATTGGTAAATCGCTTTCTTCGTAAATTTCATCACGTGCGCTGTTTGTAAGCGGTACTTCTGCCGTAGGAATAAGGCTAAAGCCAGCTTGCTGCTCGCCATCATCGTTCACTAGGCCTAAAGTGTGGAATAAATCGCCCGCAAACTTAGGTAATTGGCTGGTACCGTAAAGGCTTGCGCTATTGACTAAGTACGGTACATACATTTCTGTGTAGCCGTTTTTATCTGTGTGGGTGTCTAGCATGTATTGAGTAAGTGCACGGTGCATACGTGCTACTTGGCCGCGCATTACGGTAAAACGTGCGCCACTAATTTTAACGCCCATTTCAAAATCTAGGCCGTTTAGGTCTTGCCCTACATCAACGTGGTCTTTAACTTCAAAGTCGTATTTTTTAGATGTACCCCACGTTAAAATTTCTACGTTGTCGTCTTCGTCAGCGCCTTCTGGTACCGACTCGTCAGGTAGATTTGGAATAGCTAAGGCAATTTGTTTAATTGCTTCTAACACTTCATCTTGTTCAGCTTTAGCCGCATCTAATTCGCTGCCTAAGTTAGCAACTGCGTCTAGCAATGGCTGTGCGTCTTCGCCTTTTGCTTTTGCTTGACCAATGGCTTTAGCACTGGCGTTACGCTGACTTTGAAGTTCTTGCGTTTTTACTTGTAATGTTTTGCGTTTTTCTTCAAGTTCAGTCACTACCGCTACATCTAGTTCATAACCACGTGCGGCTAAACGTGCTGCAGTTTGTTCGACATCTTGACGTAAATATTTAGAATCTAACATGTTAGTTTTTTAACCTTTTTGCATTACTAGCTGAAGGCCCAGCCAAGCCATAAAAATACACACCATCACGTTTAAGATGATATTGAGGGCCATTTTAATAAAGTGACCTTGTTGTAATAACAACAACGAATCCATTGAGAATGTTGAAAAGGTGGTTAACGCACCTAAAAAGCCAATTCCGATGAGGGTTTTAGCGGGACTAACGGCAATAACTTGTTTATCTATTAAACCGTACAAAATGCCCATCAACAATGAACCCAGAATATTAACCGTCAACGTGCCAAAAGGGAATCCCCTACCGAGGAGTTTTAGCATGGTTTCGCTAATAAAAAACCGTAAACAGGCTCCTGAGGCTCCGCCAAGGGCTATCATCATGTAAAGTTTAATCATGCTCATAACGTTTTACTGGGCTTTGTGCGTCGCGCTCTTTTAAATAATCGAGCTTTTGTTTAATTTTTTGCTCAAGTCCACGATCACTTGGCTGGTAGTATTGTTTGCCATCCATTTCTGGCGGTAGGTATTTTTCGCCAGCAGCAAATGCGCCTTCTTCGTTATGCGCATATCGATACTCTGCGCCATAACCTAAGTCTTTCATTAAATTGGTGGGGGCATTGCGTAAATGCTCTGGCACTGGGTAGCTTGGCTGATTTTTAGCATCGTCTTTAGCTTGGTTAAACGCCATATAAACCGCATTACTTTTTGGTGCGCTGGCTAAATATAAGGTGGCCTGTGCAATTGCACGCTCGCCTTCACTGGGGCCAACACGTTGAAATATATCCCATGCGTTTAAAGCCACTTCCATAGCGCGTGGATCGGCGTTGCCAATGTCTTCGGTGGCAATTGCTAATAAGCGCCTTGCAACATACAGCGGGTCGCCGCCACCGGCTAATATTCTGCAGTACCAATAAAGCGCGCCATCGGGCGAACTGCCTCGCACTGATTTATGAAACGCCGAAATTAAATCGTAAAATTCATCGCCGCCTTTATCGTATTTGGCTAAATGCGTAGGGAGTACTTGGCTGAGTACCTGTTCGTCAACATGAAATTGGCCGTTTTGCTCAGTGGTTAAATCGACTGCTTGCTCGAGTAAATTAAGCACTTTACGAGCATCGCCACCACTTGCTTGGCATAGCGCCTGTTTGGCGTTATCTGCAATCACGATGTGTTTTTGGCTTAATTGCTCATCTTGTTTAAGTGCACGCTCAATTACCGTGTATAAATCGCTTTCCTGCAAGGATTTTAAAACATATACCCTTGCACGAGACAAAATCGCATTATTAAGCGCAAACGAGGGGTTTTCGGTGGTCGCGCCTACAAATATAAAAGTGCCATCTTCAATATGCGGTAAAAACGCATCTTGCTGAGATTTATTAAAGCGGTGTACTTCGTCAACAAACATTAAAGTGCGCTGACCACGGCTTTGTAGGTTATCGCGCGCTTGGGTTACGCTATCGCGTATATCTTTCACCCCAGCGGTTACCGCCGACATTTGAATTAGTTCAGCATCGGCATGATTGGCAATAATTTGCGCCAGCGTAGTTTTACCTACCCCTGGGGGGCCCCATAAAATTAAACTATGGCAACGCCCTGCAACAATAGCTAGATGCAGCGGCTTGTCGCTACTTAGTAAATGCTGCTGCCCTATGTAATCGTTAAGCGATAAAGGGCGCATACGCGCAGCGAGTGGGCGAACATCGGGCCCAAAGTTAAATCCTAAATTACTCACCGTTACTCTGATCGTCTATTTCTACACCCGCTGGCGGGGTAAATTCAAAAGTTGTTTTATCAAGCTCAGTATTAACCTGTGCATTGCTAAATGTAAACGCAGATAGCTGGCCTGAGTTATCTTTAACTACCAATTTTGCAAGCCCTTGCTCGTTATCAGCAAAAGTAATATCAAGCTTCTCTACTTGGCTTTCTACGCCTTTATTTGGGGTAATGCTAAAGCCTAAATCGGTGGCAAGCACGCTGTATTTTTCCCATTGCGCAGGGTCTTTAGAGGTGAGCAATATAAACGGTGTAGAGTCAATTAAACCGCTGGTTTTCATAATGGTTACTTGCTCAGCAAAGCTATCAAAGTAATAGGTTTTATCGCCGTTTGACACGAATAAAGTGTCGTCTGGGTTAGTTTGCTGCCAGCGAATCATCAATGGCTGTTGCAAGGCAATATTGCCTTGGCCTTGCATTACCAGTTGGCCTTCACCGTCGGTTACGTTTTGTTTAAATTGCGCTTTAAAGCTTTTTAACGTTGATAACTTATCTTGTAATGCTTGGCTGTCGTCAGCGAAACTTGGCATAGCAACTAAACTGCCCAATACCAATAATAAACTACTTAATTTTTTCATTAATTTGCTCCATTAGGTACTAATACATCGCGAGCGCCGTTATGTCCTGGTGCACTCACGATACCTGATGTTTCCATTTGTTCTACTAAACGTGCAGCACGGTTATAGCCTACGCGTAATTTACGTTGCACTGATGATACCGACACTTTACCGGTTTCTATTACAAAGGCGACCGCTTCGTCGTATAACGGATCTGACTCTTCATCGCCATTCTCGCTGGCTTCCCCTGGTAATAAAATATCTTCAGTGGCATCGCCATTTAAAATTTCGTCTATGTAATTTGGTTTAGCACGGGCTTTCCAATCGTTTACCACGGCATGTACTTCATGATCGTCTACAAATGCGCCATGCACACGCTCTGGCACACTGGTGCCTGGCGGTAAATAAAGCATGTCACCCATGCCTAATAAGTTTTCTGCGCCTTGTTGATCAAGTATGGTGCGCGAGTCTATTTTACTTGATACCTGAAACGCCATACGTGTAGGTATGTTCGCTTTTATTAAACCGGTTATTACATCAACCGACGGACGCTGTGTTGCCAAAATTAAATGAATACCCGCAGCACGCGCTTTTTGCGCTATACGAGCAATTAATTCTTCAACTTTTTTACCTACAATCATCATCATGTCGGCAAATTCGTCAATAACCACCACTATGCTAGGTAACTTATCTAGCTCATCTGGGCCGTCTTTCATGCCATCGGTGTCTTTAAATAATGGATCCATTATTGGGTAGCCCGCTTCTTTGGCTTCCATTACTTTTTGGTTGTAACCTTTTAAGTTACGTACACCTAAAGCCGACATCAGCTTATAGCGGCGTTCCATTTCACCTACACACCAACGCAGCGCGTTAGCGGCTTCTTTCATGTCGGTCACAACTTCACACAATAAATGCGGGATGCCTTCGTAAACTGAAAGCTCAAGCATTTTCGGGTCAATCATGATCATACGAACATCTTCTGGGCCCGATTTATACAGTAAGCTTAATATCATTACATTAACGCCCACTGACTTACCTGAACCCGTTGTACCGGCCACTAATAAATGTGGCATTTTACCTAAGTCGGCACACACAGGTTGCCCTGCAATGTCTTTACCTAGCACCATGGTTAACGGCGATGGGTTTTGCTCAAACTTAGGTGCGTTTATCACTTCTGACAAACGTACAATTTCACGGTATTTATTAGGCAGCTCAATACCGATATAGGTTTTACCCGGAATAACTTCAACCACGCGCACACTAATTGCCGATAGCGAGCGCGCTAAATCTTTTGACAGCCCAGTAATTTTAGACACCTTAATACCCGGTGCTAAATCAAGCTCAAAACGGGTAACAACAGGCCCGGGGTAAACTCCAACCACGGTAGCTTGTACGTTAAAATCGAGTAGTTTTGTTTCTACAAGGCGCGATACACTATCAAGCTCTTCTTGCGAAATTGGATTTTTTGCTTTGTCGGGTCTGTCGAGTAAATCCAATGACGGCAATGGCCCCGGTGGTGGCTCTTGCTCTAATAATTGCTCAAACTTCTCTTTGGCAGTTGGCGGCGGCTGAAACCCTGATTTAGGCTTGTTAATTGGCCTTGCTGGTGAAACTACCGTTGTGGCTGGTTTTTCAGATTCAACCACTGGGCTTTGGTCCAGCGCATTAAGCGCCGCTTCTGTGTCCATAGGTTCATCGTCTATGGCGCTAAAGCTAATTTCTTGATCGAGTATTTGGTCAAGCTCGTCAAACGGCATAAATTCGTCGTCTTGAGGGGCATTAACCTTAGTTGCGGGTTTATCGATTGCTTTGGGTTTGTCTACTGTTTTATTAGCAAGTTCAGGTTCTTGTTGTCGTGTATCGTCTTCAAAATAGGCATCGGGTTGCTCGTCTTGAACTTTACCTGCAATGCGTTCGCGTTGCATCCAACCGCGAGCATAGGTAACCAAAAAGCGGTATAACCTAACAATTAAATCACCCAAGTAATCAACAAATTGTACCCACGACACACCCGTTAATAGGGTTAATCCTGCAAAAAAGAAACACAGCAGTAAAATAGAGGTACCGGTAAAATTAAACGCAGGCATCATCGCCGATGCAATCACATCGCCCACTACCCCACCGGATGAAAAATTATAAATATCGTCAAAATTAATACTGCTGATAGCGGTGGCTGAGGTAATAAACAGCGCAAAGCCAATAATACGTAATCCAAGTGTGGTGTAATCGAGTTGCAAAATACGGTGTGGCTGCTTAAACACCAAGTAACCTAGCAGCTGAATAGCCGCTGGCACAAAATAGGCAAGCCAACCAAAGGTAAGAAGTAAAATGTCGGCCACCCACGCGCCCGCCGTACCTGTGATATTTTGTACATTGGTAAACTCACCCGTTTGCGACCAAGCAGGATCGGCAGGATGAAAACTAATTAAAGCACATAAAATAAATACCGCTGCAAAGGTGCTGACGATCAGCCCCGTTTCTAATAGTCTTTGTACACCGTTTAGGCGCATAATTACCTATCCCTCATTATTATTTTTTACACTCACTTGGCAATAGAATACCTTAGCAGGAAATGTATTTTGATGCACTTTATCTTAACCATGATGGCCTGATTATGAACAAGTTTTTATTATTTAGTCGTACACTCATTAAAAAAGCAAAGTTGGATGCAACAATAAAAGTATATTAAAGGCTGTTACTTTATCATTAAGCAACAAAAGGACGAATAACAACGCCTTCTTCACCTTTTACTTCTTCCATGACTACGTAGGTACGGCTTTCACTCACATTGGGCAACTTTAATAGTATATCACCGAGCACGCCGCGATATTCTGACATATCGTTAACCCGGGTTTTTAATAAAAAGTCGAAATTACCCGAAACCAAATGACATTCTATAATTTCTTCGTGCTTTCTAACAGCAGCACTAAATTCTTCAAATACGTCGGGCGATGTTTTGGTAATGGTTACTTCCACATACACAGAAAGCCCTTGACCAAGTTTGGCAGGATCAACCACGGCTTTATAGCCTAAAATATAACCTTCGCGCTCTAGCTTTTTCACTCGCTCTAGACAGGGCGTGGCGCTTAGGCCAACTCGTCGGGCCAGTTCAACATTTGACAGGCGGCCATCAAGTTGTAATTCGACTAAAATTTTGCGATCAATACGGTCTAATAAGTTATGCATGGCTTTTTAGTTTTTTATTCTAATAAAATTAATTTTACAGATACTAACACTACAAAGGGCTTAAAAAAAGGTGAGACACACTACCCTGGCATGAATATAATAGTGGAAAATTTTTATCCCGTTCTAACAAGGCAAAATTATGATTATTGGTGTACCTAAAGAAATTAAAAACCACGAGTACCGTGTAGGTATGGTTCCTGCGAGTGTTCGCGAACTTGTAAATCACGGCCACCAAGTGATTGTTGAAACGAATGCTGGTATGGGCATTGGTTTTACAAATGATGATTATGTTCAAGCAGGCGCTGAAATTTTAGAAACAGCTGCTGACGTTTTTGCAAAAGCAGAAATGATCATCAAGGTAAAAGAGCCTCAAGCTGTTGAGCGTGCAATGTTACGTGAAGACCAAATTCTTTTCACTTACCTTCACCTTGCACCGGATCTTCCACAAACTGAAGACCTTGTTAAAAGTAAAGCAATCTGTATTGCGTATGAAACAGTAACTGATTCACGCGGTGGTTTACCACTTTTAGCGCCAATGAGTGAAGTTGCTGGTCGTATGTCTATTCAAGCAGGTGCACAAGCGCTAGAAAAAGCTAACCACGGTCGTGGTATGTTACTAGGTGGTGTACCCGGTGTTGAGCCAGCTAAAGTAGTTGTTATTGGCGGCGGCATGGTTGGTCGTAGCGCTGCACAAATGGCCGTTGGCCTAGGTGCTGAGGTTGTAGTACTTGACCGCAACATCGACGTATTACGTGCACTAGACGCACAGTTTGGTAACAAAGTTAAAGCTATTTACTCAACAGCTGACGCGCTTGAGAAGCACGTACTTGAAGCTGACCTAGTAATTGGTGGTGTACTTATCCCAGGTGCTGCTGCACCTAAACTAGTAACTGCTGAACACATTAAAGCAATGAAGCCTGGCGCTGCAATTGTTGACGTTGCAATCGACCAAGGTGGTTGTATTGCTACGTCTAAAGCAACTACGCACGCTGATCCTACTTTCATCGTTGATGAAGTTGTTCACTACTGTGTTGCTAACATGCCTGGTGCTGTTCCACGTACATCGACGTTTGCACTTAACAATGCAACATTACCGTTTATCATTAACCTTGCAAACAAAGGTTACAAAAAGGCACTACTAGATGACGCTCACTTCTTAAAAGGCTTAAACGTACTTAAAGGCCAAGTAACTTACAAAGAAGTAGCTGAAGCGTTCAACATGGAATATGTTGACCCACGCACTGCAGTAGAAAACGCGTAACTATTATTGTTACCGTTTATACCTATAAGTCATCATTAGGTATAAGCATTAAAAAAGCAGCTAATTAGCTGCTTTTTTTGTATCTACATTTTAGGGTCTGTGGTCAACAGACCCTAATGCTATATAAATCGTTTAATAATAAAGTCGACTTTTACACGCTTAGCTTGACCAAGCAGTTTTTTAACTGGCTGCGGGTAATCGCTCATGGTTTCTAAATCATCTGGACCGGTTAAACGACGACAATGTTTTAAAATTTCTTGGCGTTCATTATCAATATCGCGCATTATCGTTTGCTCAGGGTCTTCTATCAGAATACCATTTTCGATATCTAGCCCCCATGCACGCGGATTTAAATTATGCCCGCTAAGTAAATGCACTTTACGGTCACAACAAATCCCTTTTAAATGAAACGAGTTACTCTCGTGTTTCCACAGGTAAACGTTTAAGTTGCCATTATCTATGTGGCGTTTTTGCGATTTTACAAATTTATGCAAAATAGTTTCGTATAAATACGGTAATGCACCAATTTTACTAAACGGCTCGCTAGGTGGCAGGTAAAAATCGTTTGCGGTTTTATCGCCCACCACAATAGTGACTTGTTTACCTTGCTTTAATAAGCGACGCAAAGAGCGCATTAAAGGAGCCGGGAAATTAAAATACGGCGTGTATAACACCAACTCTTGCTCGGTAGTGTCAAACAGCGCTTTGATTAAGCGATTAAGTTCGTTATTACGACGGCCTAAACCCAAGAACAAACGAATGCCCATTGCATGAGTATTCAAGTTCTGCGCACTTTTATAGCTTGCCGATTTAAGCTCACGCATAAGTTGCTTTTGTTCAAGTTTAAAGTCAGCCATGCGTTTAAGCGGTCGTTGATCAATTCTTGGAACTGCTTCAGAGCTCAATAAGGTTGATTCGATAAAGTCGACTACTGAGTCACATAACTCGCTTTGCGAAACTAAAAAGTAGCGATCAAGTCGGTATCGGTCGCTATATTGCAAATACACATTGTTTAAACTGGCACCGCTATATAGTAGTGTGTCGTCAATAACAAAGCCTTTTAAATGCAACACCCCAAACAGTTCTTTGGCTTTTACAGGGACACCATACACTTGAACGTTTGAATTAAACTTCTCTAAGCTATCGCAATATAAACTTGCATTGCCCTCTGACTTTTCTGCGCCAATTAAACCGCGTTGCGCGCGATGAAAATCAACCAGTACTTTAATTTCAAGCGAAGGGTTAGCTAACGATGCACTGTGTAGTGCGGCTAAGATTTCACGACCCGCTTCATCATCTTGTAAGTAAAGTGTGGTGATATAAATTCGTTTTTTTGCGTTGGCAATTAAATCTAACAATTGCGTACGGTATTCTTGCGCATTGGTTAAGACGTTAACGTCTTTTGAAGTCAACCCAAATGCGGGTTTCTCTTGCCAAAATAACATAGTTGCCTATTCACTTAGGTCACATAATTAAGCAGTGACAAATCAAAATTAGTTAAAAGATAACAAAAAAAATCAGGCTGGTCATGAATTAACGTCGTTTTATTGGCTAACAGTCTATTTATTAGTCGAGCACTGCTTGTAAGTCATTTGCTAGTACACATTAATGAACAGCTTCGGAATTTGCGAAAAAAAATAATCTCATCTTTTATTTACTTCCTGCTTGTTTTTCTTAGAATCGGGCGCATTAAAACCGTATTAAACGTTTAGGAAAAGATCATGACTGAAGCAAAACATTGTAAGTTACTTATTTTAGGTTCGGGCCCTGCTGGCTACACAGCCGCAGTTTACGCTGCACGTGCTAATTTAAACCCTGTTTTAATTACAGGTATTCAACAAGGTGGCCAGCTAACAACCACTACTGAAGTTGAAAACTGGCCTGGCGATGCACACGGTTTAACCGGCCCTGCATTAATGGATCGTATGAAAGAGCATGCAGAACGCTTTGAAACTGAAATTGTGTTCGACCACATCAACAAAGTTGACGTATCTAAGCGCCCTTTCACACTAACTGGTGACCAAGGTACTTACACATGTGATGCTTTAATTATTGCAACCGGTGCCTCTGCGAAATATTTAGGCTTAGAGTCTGAGACTAATTTCCAAGGTCGTGGTGTTTCTGCTTGTGCAACCTGTGACGGGTTTTTCTATAAAGGCCAAAAAGTAGCGGTTGTTGGTGGTGGTAACACGGCTGTTGAAGAAGCGTTATACCTGTCTAACATTGCTGATGAAGTTCATGTTATCCACCGTCGTGATAGTTTCCGTAGTGAAAAAATTCTTGCAGACCGCCTTGCTGAAAAAGCAGCAAACGGTAACGTTGTAATGCACTACAACCGTACACTTGATGAAGTGCTTGGTGACCAAATGGGTGTGACCGGCGTTCGCATTAAAGATGTGGCATCAGATGCTACTGAAGAACTTGATTTAGCGGGTGTATTTATTGCCATTGGCCATAAGCCAAACACCGATATGTTTGAAGGTCAGCTAGAAATGAAAGACGGCTACCTAGTGGTTGAATCTGGTCTTAACGGTAATGCAACTCAAACAAGTGTGCCAGGTGTATTTGCTGCTGGTGATGTATCTGATCATATTTACCGTCAAGCGATTACTTCTGCGGGTACTGGCTGTATGGCTGCACTTGATGCAGAACGCTTTTTAGATAACCTATAAGCATACATAGCATACTTTTGGGGCTGAATTTTCAGCCCTTTTTTGTGCCCAAACATTACGGCCGAGATAATTGCACTCGCACCAATATTCACTATATTTATAGTTAAAATTAGTCTTATTTATACAATTAATGACTCAGGTACGATAGGATCTAAGGGTGAGCAACAAATACCGTCAAATTATATAAGTAAAACTAGCTATAATTATCGTCAGGAATAAAAGCTTTATTCATTTAGGCATTACTAGAAACTGTAAAATCAGTTAAAATGCTTAACTTCATATCAAGTAAATTACCGAGAGTTTTCTATGAGTTTGTATACAAAATATATGGAAGAAATCCAAACCCGTAAAACGGAGCTTGGATTAAGCCCACAACCAATCGATAGCGCTGAACTAGTATCAGAAATAATTAATCAAATTAAAGATACTAATAACGAGCACCGTAAAGATTCACTGCATTTCTTTATTTTTAATACTTTACCTGGAACAACCAGTGCTGCGGGCGTTAAAGCACAGTTTCTAAAAGAAATCATTTTAGGTGAAGAGCACGTTGCAGAGATCACTCCAGAGTTTGCATTCGAACTACTTTCACACATGAAAGGCGGCCCATCAATTGAAATGCTAATTGATTTAGCCTTTGCTGATGACGCAAAAATCGCAGCGCAGGCTGCAGAAGTATTGAAAACTCAGGTATTCTTATACGATGCAGATATGGAACGCTTAAAAGCGGCCTACGAAGCAGGTAATGCAATTGCTAAAGAATTACTAGAGAGCTTCTCAAAAGCTGAATTCTTCACAAAACTACCTGACATCGAAGAAAAAATCGAAGTAGTAACTTACATTGCTGGTGAAGGCGACATCTCAACTGATTTACTGTCTCCAGGTAACCAAGCACACTCACGTGCTGACCGTGAATTACACGGTAAGTGCATGATCACTGAAGAAGCACAACAAGAAATTGTTGCTCTCCAAAAGAAACACCCTAACGCTAAAGTAATGCTTATTGCTGAAAAAGGCACCATGGGCGTTGGTTCATCACGTATGTCTGGTGTGAATAACGTAGCACTTTGGGCTGGTAAACAAGCAAGCCCATACGTTCCTTTCATCAACATTGCACCTGTTGTTGCAGGTACAAATGGTATTGCGCCAATCTTCTTAACAACGGTTGATGTAACTGGCGGTATTGGTCTTGACCTTAAAAACTGGGTTAAAAAAGTAGATGCAGACGGCAATACAGTAACTGATGCAAATGGTGATGCAGTGCTTGAAGAAGCCTACTCTGTTGCTACTGGTACTGTGCTAACAATCAATACTAAAGAGAAAAAGCTTTATAACGGTGATAAAGAACTTGTTGATATTTCATCAGCGTTCACACCGCAAAAAGTTGAATTCATGAGAGCCGGTGGTTCTTACGCTGTTGTATTCGGTAAAAAACTACAAACGTTTGCTGCTGAAACTCTTGGCATTGAAACGCCGCTTGTTTATGCACCTTCAAAAGAAATCTCACACGAAGGCCAAGGCTTAACAGCGGTTGAAAAAATCTTTAACCGTAATGCGGTAGGTGTACTATCAGATACGCCACTTCACGCAGGCTCAAATGTTCGCGTTAAAGTGAACATCGTTGGTTCGCAAGATACAACCGGTCCTATGACAGCACAAGAACTAGAAGCGATGGCTGCTTCAACGATTTCACCTCTTGTTGATGGTGCTTATCAGTCTGGTTGTCATACAGCATCAGTATGGGATAGCAAAGCACAAGCAAACATTCCTAAACTAATGGCGTTTATGAATAAGTTTGGTTTGATCACTGCACGTGACCCGAAAGGCGTTTACCATGCAATGACTGACGTTATTCACAAAGTATTGAACGACATCACAATTGATGATCGCGCTATCATCATTGGTGGTGACTCGCATACACGTATGTCTAAAGGCGTTGCCTTTGGTGCCGACTCAGGTACTGTTGCTGTTGCACTTGCAACCGGTGAATCAGCGATGCCAATTCCTGATTCAGTTAAAGTGACGTTTAAAGGCAAAATGGCTAAGCACATGGATTTCCGCGACGTTGTACATGCAACGCAAGCGCAAATGCTTAAGCAATTTGGTGGCGAAAACGTGTTCCAAGGTCGTATCATTGAAGTTCACATTGGTACCCTAATGGCTGACCAAGCGTTTACCTTCACTGACTGGACTGCAGAAATGAAAGCGAAAGCGTCAATCTGTATTTCAAATGATGAAACGTTAATTAAGTCAATTGAACTTGCTAAGTCACGTATCCAAATCATGATCAACAAAGGTATGGAAAACGAAGCACAAACGCTACAAGGTCTAATCGATTTAGCCGACAAGCGTATTGCAGGTATTCAATCTGGTGAAGAGCCAGCACTTTCTCCGGACGACAACGCTAAATACCACGCAGAAGTTGTGGTTGATTTAGACCAAATCGTTGAGCCAATGATTGCCGATCCAGACGTAAATAACGATGATGTTTCTAAGCGTTATACTCACGATGTGATCCGCCCTGTTTCTTTTTACAACGACAAGCCTGTTGATTTAGGTTTTGTTGGTTCGTGTATGGTTCACAAAGGCGATATGAAAATTATTGCTCACATGTTACGTAACCTTGAGAAGAAAAACGGTTCTATCTCATTCAAAGCGCCATTAGTTGTTGCGCCACCAACATACAACATTGTTGATGAGCTTAAAGCTGAAGGCGATTGGGATATTCTTGCTAAATACGCAGGTTTTGAATTTGACGATGCAAAACCAAAAACGGCTGCACGTACTAAGTATGAAAATATCTTATACCTAGAACGTCCTGGTTGTAACCTATGTATGGGTAACCAAGAAAAAGCAGAACCTGGTGATACTGTTATTGCAACATCAACACGTCTGTTCCAAGGCCGTGTAGTAGCCGATACATCTGAGAAAAAAGGTGAATCACTTCTAGGTTCTACGCCAGTTGTAGTTCTATCTTCTGTTCTTGGTCGTTTCCCGACTATGGAAGAGTACAAGTCTGCGGTTGAAGGTATTGACCTTACATCGTTTACACCTGTTGAAGAAGCAATGACAACTAAGTTCAACGCTGGACAAGCTGTACCAGTAAAAGTGGTTAGCTAATTCGATTAGTTTACCATTTAATTAAGCGCGTTTTTTAACGCGCTTTTTTTATGCCTAAAATTTACCTAACAGCAATGTAAGCCCTGCTCAACCCTATAGAGAACACAATAATTTGTGGTTTGTGATTTTAAAGCAACAGGTTACACTTTGTCTTGACCATGCAGTTATTCAATCGGTGTTATGACTAAACAACTTTATCAACTCGCTCAAAGCCACTTTGCTTTTCCTGATCCCAACCATGCATTAGATGATCCAGATGGTTTGCTTGCCATTGGTGGATGTTTATCGTTAACGCGGTTAAAAAATGCTTATTTATCTGGTATTTTTCCGTGGTTTAGTGAGCACGAGCCAATTATGTGGTGGTCACCCAGTGAACGCGGTATTGTTGAGCTTGATGACTTTCATGTTAGTAAAAGCTTGCGAAAACATTTAAAAAAGCACCCGGTCACCGTAACTATTAACCATGCCTTTGAAGAAGTGATAGAAGCGTGCCGCGATCAACGCCTTGATACCGATGGCACTTGGATCACCCCGCAAATGCAACAGGCGTACATAAAAGCGCATTACAATGGCTTAGCTCATAGTTTAGAGGTATGGCGTGAGGGAGAGCTTGTAGGCGGCTTATATGGGATTATGCAAACTGGCGTTTTTTGTGGTGAATCAATGTTTCATCATCAAACAAATTGCTCCAAACTGGCGATGTGGGCGCTGGTTAATTGGCTTAAGCGCCATGATGCGCATTTTATTGATTGCCAATTAGAAAATCCTTATTTAATGTCGTTAGGTGCCAGCGTGATTCCACGTGAAGAATTTTTAACTAAACTTAATAAAGCACAGTGTTACACCCCAGCTGCCAGCATGTGGCAGCCACAGGAGCTAATCGCGATATATGAATGAACAACTTCCAGCTCGTATAGGCCTAAGCCAACCGTTTGAATGCAGTTATTTACCTGATCGCCAAGAGCAACTGCTGGTGATACTCGACCCAAGTTGTTATAGCAGCAACAAGTTTGAGTCGTTATTAGGATTAGGCTTTCGTCGCAGTGGTAACCAAATTTACCGTCCGCACTGCCCTATTTGCAGCGCGTGTAGTTCTGTGCGCGTTTTAGCTGATGAGTTTATGCCGACAAAATCGCAAAAACGTAAACTTAACAAAGCAAAAAACCGCTTTGAGGTAAAATATTCACAGGTTGAACGCGAACAATACTATCCACTTTACAGTAAATATATTAGCTTGCGCCACCAAGACGGCTCTATGTATCCACCTGATAAATCACAATTTCAAAGCTTTTTGTTTTGTAGCTGGTTAACCATCACCTTTATAGAGCTTTGGGATCAAGAAAACTTGGTGGCCGTTGCTGTAACTGATTGTATGGACAACGCTATTTCGGCTATTTATACATTTTTTGACCCTGACTACGGACACTTTAGTTTAGGGACTGTAATGATATTACAGCAGCTTAAATTTGCTAAACAGCAACACAAACAGTTTGTTTATTTAGGCTATCAAATAGATGAATGCGACAAAATGAAGTATAAAACCCAGTTTTTACCCGCCCAAAAACAGCTCAATGACCAGTGGGTGGCTATTTAATTTACAAAAATAGCCCCTGCGCCTTTACTTATTGCCGTATTTTGGGCAAAATCTGCAGCGTTTAACTATTAAAGAGGTGTTACGCTAAACATGGCGAAAGAAGACGTAATCGAAATGCAAGGGACAGTCCTTGATACTTTACCAAATACAATGTTCCGAGTTGAGCTAGAAAATGGTCACGTAGTTGTGGCTCATATTTCAGGTAAAATGCGCAAAAACTATATCCGTATTTTAACCGGCGATAAAGTAACGGTAGAAATGACTCCTTACGATTTATCGAAAGGTCGTATCGTATTCCGTGCTCGCTAAGTAAGTGCGTAAACGAGATTTAGTTTTTGGCTAGTGAAAACTAGCTTTAAGCGTTTATTAAATGTAATTAATGGTAGTAGCCAGTAATTACATTTAATAAACAAAAAACCCAGCCTTTGCTGGGTTTTTTGTTGCCTATTTCTTTGGCAAATAAAAAAAGCCTGCATAAAGCAGGCTTTTTAAATTGCTAACTTTTTTAGGTTAGGCTGGCGTTAAGTCACTCTCGTAATCAAAACGCAGCTTTTTATCTTTAACCGATACTTTTACCGTACCGCCAGAAATTAGCTCACCAAACAGTATTTCGTTAGCCAATTGCTTTTTAAGATCTTCTTGAATAACACGTGCCATAGGACGTGCGCCCATTGCTTTGTCATAGCCTTTGTCAGCCAACCACTCACGTGCTTTTGAGGTAAGCTCAAGGTTAACTGACTTCTTATCCAGTTGCGCTTGTAACTCAACAACAAATTTATCAACCACTTGCAAAATAACCTCTTTCTCGAGGTGATTAAACCAAATAATGTTATCTAAGCGGTTTCTAAATTCAGGTGAAAATACTTTGTTAATTTCACCCATTGCATCGTGTGTGTGATCTTGCTCACTAAAACCAATCGACTTACGCGTGGTTTCTTGCACGCCGGCATTGGTGGTCATCACCACGACTACGTTTCTAAAGTCAGCTTTTCGGCCGTTATTATCTGTTAGCGTACCGTGATCCATAACTTGTAATAAAATGTTGTAGATATCAGGATGCGCTTTTTCAATTTCATCCAGCAATACCACTGCATGTGGGTTTTTGATCACCGCTTCTGTTAATAAGCCGCCTTGTTCAAAACCTACATAACCCGGAGGCGCACCAATTAAACGGCTCACCGCATGGCGCTCAACGTATTCAGACATATCAAAACGAATAAACTCAACACCCATACATTTAGCTAATTGCTTGGTAACCTCTGTTTTACCTACCCCTGTTGGGCCTGCAAATAAGAACGAACCAACCGGTTTGTTCTCGTTTGCTAAACCTGAGCGCGATAAACGAATAGCAGAAGTTAATGCATCAATGGATTGATCTTGTCCAAACACCAACATTTTTAAATTACGGTCTAAGTTTTTCAGCGTTTCTTTATCAGAAGACGACACATTTTGTGGTGGAATGCGCGCCATTTTTGACACAATCATCTCAATATCAGATACACCAATGGTTTTTTTACGCTTAGACGTAGGCAGTAAACGTTGGCTTGCGCCCGCTTCATCAATAACATCAATCGCTTTATCAGGTAAGTGACGTTCATTAATATACTTTGCACTTAGCTCGGCGGCTGCTTTTAACGCTTTTTGCGTGTAACGAATACCATGGTGTGCTTCGTAACGTTCTTTTAAACCGTTAAGAATTTTGGTGGTATCTTCAACGCTAGGTTCAAGCACATCAATTTTTTGAAAACGGCGAACTAAGGCGCGATCTTTTTCAAAAATATTTTTATACTCACCGTAAGTGGTAGAACCCATGCAGCGTAATTGCCCACTTGAAAGTAACGGCTTAATTAAGTTTGAAGCATCCATTACCCCGCCCGAGGCAGCACCTGCACCAATGATGGTGTGAATTTCATCAATAAATAAAATTGAACCCGGTTTTGCTTGTAACTCTTTTAATAAACTTTTAAAGCGTTTTTCAAAATCGCCTCGGTATTTGGTACCGGCAAGTAACGCACCCATATCTAAAGAGTACACAACCGCATCTGCAATAACTTCAGGTACTTGTTCATTAACAATACGATAGGCTAAGCCCTCGGCAATGGCTGTTTTACCAACGCCGGCTTCACCAACCAGTAATGGGTTATTCTTTTTACGACGACACAGCACTTGCACTGTGCGCTCTACTTCGCTGTCACGACCAACAAGCGGGTCAATGTTACCCTCTTTAGCGTGTATATTAAGGTTTGTAGTAAAGCTGTCGAGCTTGCTCGCTTCCTCACTTGCTACTTCTTGTACCTCTTCATGAATGTCGTCGGTGTCATCGCCTAATTCGTCATCACCTTTGGCAATTCCATGAGAAATAAAGTTAACAATATCAAGTCGAGAAATATCATTCTTTTTAAGTAAATACACTGCTTGGCTTTCTTGTTCAGAAAAAATAGCCACCAGCACATTCACGCCAGTCACCTCATTTTTACCCGAAGATTGCACATGAAATACCGCGCGCTGTAATACACGCTGAAAGCCAAGTGTTGGTTGAGTTTCGCGTTCTTCTTCTAAATCGGGAATAACCGGTGTGGTTTCATCAATAAATTCAAGTAACTCTGTTTTTAATCCAGAAACGTCAACACCACACGCATTGAGCGCTTCTCCAGCTGATGGATTGTCGAGTAGAGCGAGTAAAAGATGCTCTACGGTCATAAACTCATGACGACGTGTACGCGCTTCACGAAACGCGGTGTTCAAAGTTAGTTCTAAGTCTTTATTTAGCATTGGCAACCCCTTACAGAGATAATAATTTTATACCGCACTTCAAAGATGAAAGTTCACCTTTATGGTATTTATTCCTGCTCACAACTACATAGCAGTGGATGCTCGTTATCCCTTGAGTAGCGGTTAACTTGCTCAGCCTTAGTATGTGCTACGTCGGCGCTATAAACACCACATATACCCTTACCTTGCTGATGTATTTGCAGCATCACATCAGTTGCTCTATCGCTATCCATATTAAAAAACGTCATTAAGATCTCTATTACAAAATCCATCGGCGTGTAATCATCGTTGTTTAACACAACTTTATATTTTCGCGGTGGCTGCAACTTTTGCTTTTCACTATCGCGAACGGTGTCGATAACACCAGAATCTTTCATACCACTCATAATTAAATATAGTCTTGTCTTTGTAACTCAAGCAAACTTGAATAAAAAAATAAATAAAATGTTAAAAAATAACCTAAAACACTTGACTGGTTGCTTAAATAAACTACAGTCAAATGGTGATTGATTAAACCTTAGTCAGTCTAGCAAACAATACAGTTTAGGATAACTAAATTAGTCAACTTATAGAAGGATGTAGAAGTATGGCTTGTGGTAAAGTCAAATGGTTCAACAACGCCAAAGGTTTTGGTTTCATCGTAGAAGACGGTTGCGAGAACGACATTTTTGCTCATTACTCCACAATTGTAATGGACGGATACAAGACACTTAAAGCTGGTCAAGATGTTACCTTCGAATTACAACAGGGCCCTAAAGGTCTACACGCTACTAATATAGCGCCTAATGGCGATATTATAGGGTGATTGTAATTATGAGACTAAAGCGAGTGACCTGTTTAGATCCTCGCTTAATTTCTTAAAAATCCCTAACCACTCCAATATAAATTGCCTCATTGTTTGTTAATTCAACCCCACTCCTTGATTTTATTTTATCTACCCCAATAATTTCAGTATTAGAAGTTTAACTGCTGGCGTCTGGCGTGTAATCCTAGCCCTTTTTAGCCAAGCTTGTTACACTCTTTATCCTGTAAAACGTAATTACTTTAGCCTAATGGCTAGTTTGTATTTACATAAATTTTAGTTATAAAAGACACTAGTCCGTCAGGTGTGATTATTCTCACCTTGTTTAGGTTATACGAGTACCAACACCTAACAGACTACTCATTGCATGTACTAATGCTTAATTTAAAAGTATTAGGCGATGATTTCTTTGCATTGTTGAATTTGGCCAATGCGGCCTACTATCTAGGAATGATGATGACATCAAAAATTATCTATACAAAAACGGACGAAGCTCCGGCACTAGCAACTTATTCGTTGTTACCTATTATCCAAGCATACACAAATGCGGCAGGTGTTGAAGTTGAAACACGCGACATCTCATTAGCTGGTCGTGTAATTGCGAGCTTCCCGGATTACCTAACAGAAGAACAACGCATTGGTGATGCACTTGCAGAACTTGGCGAAATGGCAAAAACACCAGAAGCTAACATCATTAAATTACCGAACATTAGTGCATCAGTTCCACAACTTCGCGCTGTAATTAAAGAGCTTCAAGAAAAAGGTTATGCACTTCCAGAATACCCGGTTGAACCTAAAAACGATGAAGAGAAAGCGATTCAAGCAGCCTACGATAAAATTAAAGGCAGCGCAGTAAACCCTGTACTTCGTGAAGGTAACTCTGACCGTCGTGCACCAGGTTCAGTGAAAGAGTATGCACGTAATAACCCACATTCAATGGGCGCGTGGAGCAAAGATTCACAATCATACGTTGCAAGCATGGAAGAAGGTGACTTCTTTGGTTCTGAGCAATCACTAACTGTTGATGAAGCAACGGATGTTCGTATCGAACACGTAGCGGCTAATGGCGATATCACTGTACTTAAGCAAAGCACGCCATTACTTGCTGGTGAAGTAATTGATGCATCACGTATCAGTGCTACGAAATTACAAGCATTCCTAGAAGCTGAAATCAATGCAGCTAAAGAAAAAGGCGTGTTATTTTCGCTTCATATGAAAGCAACCATGATGAAAGTATCTGATCCAATCATCTTTGGTCACGCTGTAAAAGTATTCTACAAAGACGTTTTTGCAAAACACGGTGCACTTTTTGAAGAGCTAGGTGTTGATGTAAATAACGGTTTAGGCGATGTGTACTCTAAAATTCAAACATTAGATGACGCTAAGCGCGAAGAAATTGAAGCAGACATTCAAGCGGTTTACGCTAACCGCCCTGCTATCGCCATGGTTGATTCTCATCGTGGTATTACAAACTTACACGTACCAAGTGATGTGATCATCGATGCTTCTATGCCTGCTGCAATTCGTTCAAGCGGTCAAATGTGGAATAAAGACGATAAATTACAAGACACAAGCTTTGTAATTCCAGATCGTTGTTACTCTGGCGTTTACCAAGCAACGATTGATTTTTGTAAACAGCACGGTGCTTTTGATCCTACAACTATGGGTAGCGTACCAAACGTTGGCCTTATGGCTCAAAAAGCGGAAGAATACGGCTCACATGACAAAACATTTGAAGCAAAAGCTGACGGTACTATTCGTGTTGTTGACACAAACGGTAACACCCTACTTGAGCACAGTGTTGAGCAAGGCGATATCTGGCGTATGTGTCAGGTTAAAGATGCACCAATTCAAGATTGGGTTAAACTTGCAGTAAACCGCGCTCGCGCAACTGGTAATCCGGCTATTTTCTGGTTAGATGCAGAACGTGCACACGATGCTGAGTTAATCAAAAAAGTGAACAAATACTTGCCAGATCATGATACTGCTGGCCTAGATATTCAAATTTTATCGCCAATGGATGCAACCTTATTCTCACTAGCACGCATCAAAGAAGGTAAAGATACGATTTCTGTAACAGGTAACGTATTACGTGATTACCTAACAGATTTATTCCCAATTTTAGAATTGGGTACTAGTGCTAAAATGCTTTCAATTGTGCCACTGATGAATGGCGGTGGTTTATTTGAAACAGGTGCCGGTGGTTCTGCTCCTAAGCACGTTCAACAGTTTGAAAAAGAAAACCACTTACGTTGGGATTCTTTAGGTGAGTTCTTAGCACTTGCTGCGTCACTTGAACACCTAAGCACAACAACGGGTAACAACAAGGCACAAGTACTTGCTGATACGCTTGATAAAGCAACGGGCACATTCCTAGCTGAAAACAAGTCACCTTCACGCAAAGTTAAAGAGATTGATAACCGTGGTTCTCATTTCTTCTTATCTTTATTCTGGGCTCAAGAACTTGCTAAGCAAAATGAAGATAGCGAGCTTAAAGCGCAATTTACACAAATTGCTAGCGACCTTGAAACCAACAAAGAGCAAATTGTTAACGAGCTAAACGATGCACAGGGTCCTGCAATGAACATTGGCGGTTACTTCCAGCCAAATGACGATGCAGCCTTCAAAGCAATGCGTCCGAGCACAACATTTAACGAGATTTTATCTAAACTAGTATAAACCATTTAAATGAATGAAAAGGCGCTCATAGAGCGCCTTTTTTGTGCTTAGGCGAAAGGTGTTCGTAAAAAAGGCCGCTAATACGGCCTTTTCAATTCAACTTTAAAAGTTTATTTTGTGTATGCGCGTGGCATGTTCGACTCTGTTGTATAGCGCTCACGCAGTTTATCTTGGCGAGATTCAGTACTAACCTCAACACCATTGATAAACATTTTATTCACGTGGCTGCTCAGCTCAAACGGGTCGTTACTCCACATAACAACATCAGCGGCTTTACCTACTTCTAGGCTACCCGCGTTAATACCAAATACATCAGCCACATTCGAAGTCATGGCCTTTAATGCGCCTTGTTGGCTCATACCGTAAGACACTGCGTTACCGGCATCGTAGCGAAGCTGGTAAACATTGTGACTTGCGTCACCACCCACAGTTAGTAGCACTTTAACACCGGCTTTTTCTAGTATGCCGGCATTATTCAAGCTCGCATGCAACGAATCAAAGCTACCTGGTAAGTTATCCATTGCACTAATGATCACAGGAATGCCTGCTTTAGCGATGCGATCTTTAACTACAACGGCATCTTGAGCGCCATTAAGGACAATGTTTACGCCAAACTGCTGTTTCACTTTTATTAGTTCAACAATATCTGATGCACGCGACACACTAATTAGTAATGGTATATCGCCTTTTAGTACTTTAGCCATTACCGTGTCTTCAGCACTTGGCTTAGCGTCGTCTTTTTTAGCGTCTTTACTTGCTTTGGTTTGATGCTCATCTAATTTTTTAATAAGCGTTTGCAAGGTAAATGCACGAGAACCTTTACTACGCTCACCTAAATGAACCACTAGTGCAGCTTGCTTTTTATCTACGCTTTCAAAGCTACCACTTAAATCAACAACACTTGCTAGGCCTGCAAATATGCTGTCACCACCGTATGGGGTGATCAAATCTCGAGTGATACCGCCTTTACGTGCATAAGGAATTAAGCTTGAACGAGGATTGAATGCTAAGCTTGCATCAAAATCGATACCTGCTTTGTCTTCTCCTGCATCGCGAGAACCGGCAACTGCACCTACTTCAACTAAGCCAAGCTGATTTACACTGGCGATAAAACCAGCCGTCACTATTTGACCTTTAGCATCAATAACTTTGTCAGCTTTAACATCGCTAGGGTTAATGGCAGTGATTTTTCCTTCATTCATTACAATGCTAGCTCCTTCTAATACACCTTGTTCTGAAGATGTATGCAAAGTTGCATTAATGATTGCTAGTGACTTGGCGCTCACGGCACCCGATGCTAGTAACCCTGCAGCAACCAGAGAAAGCGAAAACGAACGTGATAATTTTTTCATTCTGGGTGCTCCTTATTGTTGACCTAACATAAAATCACTTTGTGCTTGGAATGCGCTATCGTTTCTATCGTAAACTTTTGCACCATCAACAAACACTTGCTCTGCTTTTGCATAAACACTAAACGGGCTTTGATTCCAAATAACAACATCAGCTTGTTTACCTGTTTCAAGTGAACCTGTTTTATCTTCAATGCCTAATGATTTAGCGGCGTTAGACGTGATCCATTTAATCGCGTGTTGCTCAGAAATATCAAACCCATTTTGGTTTGCACTGTACATTACTTTTGCGGCTTCTTGGTTCAAGCGTTGAATCGTCGTATCAGAATCTGAGTGCACAACAGCACATGAGTTTTTAACTGCATCAACAATAGCGACGTTCTCTTGCACCATATCGTAGGCTTCCATTTTAAAGCCCCACCAGTCTGGCCAAAGTGCTGCACACGAGCCATTTTCAGCTAATAAATCAGCAATTTTATAGGCTTCAATTCCGTGGTGGAATGTGCCCGCATGATAATTAAACTCTTTAGAAAGGTCGATCATCATCGCCATTTCTTCTGCTTTGTAGCAGTGATTGTGAATACGAACTTCACCTTCTAAAACACCACGTAATGTATCGTATTTAATATCACGATGTGGAGCTTCTGGGTTTTTACCCGCAGCGTAATCAGCATCGTATTTATCCCACTCACGCTTATATTCTTGAGCGCCAATCCAAGCTGTACGATATCCTGCCATATTACCCATACGTGTCATCGGTAATACGCCTTTACGACCGTAAACACGTTTAGGGTTTTCACCACATGCCATTTTTAAACCGTATGGTGCATCAGGAAATTTCATCCCTTGCATGGTGTGAGCCGGTACATTTTTAAGGGTAACGCCACGTCCACCGAATAAATTAGCCGAACCCGGTAAAATTTGTAATGACGTAATACCGCCTTCACGTGCGCGATTGAAACCTGGATCTTGTGGCCAAATTGAATGCTCAACCCATACTTCTGCAGTATTTGGACTGGTCATTTCGTTACCATCTTGATGAGACTCAACCGATGGATTTGGATAAGCACCTAAATGTGAATGAACGTCAATAATGCCTGGTGTTACCCATTTACCTTGTGCGTCGATGGTGGTATCTGCATCAGCGGTTAAATCTTTACCAATTTGCTGCACTTTACCGTCGACAATTAATACATCAGCTTCATCTAAACGCTCACCCGTCCCTGTTAATACAGTCGCATTGGTGATTAACGTGCTTGATGTCGCTACCGGTTGGTAAGTACTTGGGTATGGGTTTTTATTAATGGTTACTTTGTCATCTTGTGGGCCGCTTTCTTGGCAACCAACAAGTGCTGCTGCTAAACCAACAGCTAACAATGAGGGAGCAAATTTTTGCATGTTTTTAGGTTCTCCTGTTTTTTTACTACTTTAGCGAAAGCAAACGCATAAAGCTAAAAAAACAGGTGAAAAGGCGGTTATTTAAGGTGAATTTCTGTAATTATTTTTTTATATAATTGTTATAAAGCTTATCCAGAGCTCTTTCGGTGGTGAGCGATGGATCTTTACTTATAAAGTGTTTAACCGTTCGTGTTACAAAATCCGAATTTTGCTTATGTAATTTTGAAAAATCTTTAATCAATGTATTACCATCTTTTGCTGCTGTAACTTTATCATGACGATGTCTGTATTGACTCAATGCCTTATTAAAATCACCTTGATAGTCTTCCACTAAAATTTTATAAAAGTCACTTTTTTGTACTTTTAATACAGTAATGCAATAGTTAAGCGCTTCTTTGAAATCGGTAAATACAGTGCCTTCAACATCAAACTCTTTAGTTTTTTCACGCACCGTGACACGTGCTTCCTCAGTGGCATAACTAAAGCCCGTAAAGGCGAGTCGCTCAGCCGCTTCTTTACCTAGCTTCATACCTGCTTGAATACTATGCGCAAATTCATCACTCATATCAGCGAGTTCGTTTTCTTCCCACATGTTGTAAACACGCAGAGGTTTTGCATACTTATTAGATAATTTCTTTTTAAGTTTGCTAAATCGCTCATCAATGGTCATTAATCGCTCATTGTGAAGTAATGCATGGCATTCGTAACAGGCTGCAATGGCAACAAAGTCAGCTTCTTCACCTAGATCAATAATACTTTGTAGCATATGCAATGGCGGGCAATGATCGCGCTCTGTTGCCTCACAGCCGCAATAAAAACATTGGTTAAAATGCTGTTGCTCACACGCATAAGCTTGCTGGTAGTAACTTGCTAACGTTTTATTCACAATTGCGCTCCAAAAATATAAAATGCCACAAATTTAGGGCGCGATAATAACAGCCTGAAAAAATATTTCAGTAGGAAAACGCTAAAGTGTGTCAAAAATAAATTACTTAACCTGAACTCTGGTTAAGAGATTTACTAAAATATTGAATTATATTAATAATTTGGTTTTTTTCTCCAGCCAGAAATTTACAGTGAAAACAAGGCGAATTTTCGCGTCAATAGCGAGCCTATTGCAAGTAAATTCAACGCAGTTAGCGCTGAAAATAGCTGCTTGAGATAGATTTATTATCCATAGTTCAGGTTACTTATGAACAACTTTTCATATACCTACAAAATTGCACGATTTATATACACATCTTCTTACAGCTTACCCCATTCAGTTAACAACATTTCGGCTACATTAAGCAATACTTAAGTTGCATATAAACAAAGAGGCAAATACTATGATTTCTTTCAAAGCAACTCTATATTCAACTGTATTATTGGGCGCAGCAACATTAACAGCACCTGTAATGGCAACCACCTTTGTTGCCGCTGACTCATCACCCGGTACCCAAGCTTGTATGGCCGTTGCATCTAACAAAAGGTTGACACTTCACAGAGCCATGAAAGATCTGCGAATTAGTAAACATGTAATTGGCAAAAAATTACTCTGTAATGATTTATCAATGGGTGATTTTGTAGCGCTGTATGATTTAAATAAATCAGCACGCTTTTTAAATATTGAAGCGTCTACTAGTACGTCAATAAGAGATTTAGCAAAAGCAAACAAACCGCTTGTGGTTATTATGGCGGGGTCTAAATAATATTACAGGTTTTAAATGCGTTTAATTTACTCGAGTCAAACACGTTAAGCAGGGCTTAGTACCTGCTTAACGTATATTTATTATTAAATAAGCGCTGCCAACAAACCAAATAAGCCTCCAAACACCCCACCCCATACAACGAGCCAACCTAAGTGTTCGCGGATCATGGTTTGAATTATTTCTTTCACCATTTTAGGGGTGAGTTCATCTAAGCGTTCATCCACTAACTTAAGCACCGTATTATGCAAACTTTCCGCGTTATTACCTTGGGTTAACATATCGCTTAATAGTGTTTTAAAATCGTCGGTGTCGCTTATTTGCACCAGTGATGATTGCATTTTTTCAATAAACTTTTCTCGCATTGGCTCAACGGCTTCAGTGCCGCCAAACATTGCAAGCATGCTACCAAATTGTGATTGCTCAATAACCACTAACAAATTATCGAATGCGGGATTTAAATCCACCTTATAAATAACTGACTCAAAGTCTATCGTTGGTTGAGCCTTGCTTAGAAGCTTGTCTATTTTATGCTCAGAAAAGAACTCCGTAAGTATTAAGTTTCTTATAGCCACTTTAAAACTTTCAAACTTAAGTGCAATTACACCCGAACCATATAAAAACGGCACTTTTTCAAACAGCATATGAATAGCGAGTAAGTTTGTAACTGCACCGGAGAGTGCAAATAAGCCCACAGAAAGTACAATGGTTTGTTCAAATACAAAACCAATAACAACACAACACGCTGCTAATAAGTTAGTGATAAAACTTTTATTCATTTTTATTCCATTTCAGTGATTTGTATCAGAAATTGATAGTATTAATTTTACACCGATTAATTTGTTTATTTAATCCCTTTTTGCCATAGTTTATTTATAGGTTTAAAAGGTGACTATTGTTATGTGGAAAACAATCAATCAAGAGATCAGCCAGGCTATCCATTATGATTTTAAACACACCCATAAACGTCAGTTGCAAAACACATCCACCGATAAGTTGTTTCATTTAAGCGATGGCAAGCACAATTACTTAGTTAAAGTTGGGCAAAAGCATGAGCTAGAGCGCTTTGAGGCTCAAGCTCAAGGCTTAAAACAGCTTACTCAAAACAGTGTATTTATGGTGCCAGACTGTATTATAACTGGGGCCAATATAGAATACGCCTTCATTGTATTAGAGTGGCTTACATTTGACGAGCTTCCCCACACTCATTGGTCAACTATGGGGGAGCATCTTGCCATGTTACATCAAAAACACCAGCAAGCGATGTTTGGTTTTGATACCGACAATTATTTAAGCTCAACGCTTCAGCCTAATCAGTGGCATAAAAAATGGGATGTATTTTTTGCAGAAGAACGTATTGGTTGGCAATTACAACTATTAGCTGAAAAAGACATTGTACTTTCAGACCCCGAACAACTAATAAATTTAGTAAAAGAGACACTGCATAATCATCATGTTTTACCCTCATTATTACATGGCGATTTTTGGCGTGGTAACCTGGGCTTTGTAAATAACATTCCGACCTTGTTTGACCCCGCCTGCTATTACGGTGATCGGGAAGTCGATATTGCTATGAGCGAGCTCTATGCTCCCCTTCCAGAGGATTTTTATGATACCTACAAGCACCACTACCCTTTAGCACAGGGTTATGAGCAACGTAAGCTTGTTTATCAGCTTTACCCTGTTTTAAACAACGCTAACATTTTTGCGGGTCATTATCTAAATCAGGCTAAAGAGCACGTTGATAAACTAATAAACTTACTAGACTAAACTCGTAAACTAAAATAAATGCAGTAAACAAGATATAAGCACTATATTTAGTGTAAGCCCGTTGTGTGCTACCCACGTAAAAAAACTTAGTTTTTATGAGGTGTTATTATGAAAGACTTTTTATCACAACGCATCGCCTGTCCACATTGTGGACACCATATTCATTTAGATCTCGATGCCAGTATGGGCGATCAAGACTACTATGAAGAATGTAGTGCCTGCTGTAACCTTATACACTTGAACATGCATATAGACTATGCACGTAACAAGTTAGAGTTACATGTGGACAGCGATGACGAACAAATATTTTAGCTATGTTGGCGCATGTAGTTTTCAACGGTGTTTATAATTGTGTAGGTTTGCTGGTCGACTTCAATATTGAACTCATCACCCACAACGGCTTCACCTAAATTAGTTATATCGAGTGTTTCTGGTATTAGATGCAACCAAAAGCCAAACTCATCAATATTACCCACCGTTAAACTTGCACCATTAACAGATACAAATCCTTTGTATAGCACATATTTTTGCCATTTTTGTGGCAGGCTGAGCTGTATTTTGTAGTTGTTTTCTAACTTCACTATTTGCGCAATTTTTGCGGTGCAATGAATATGTCCAGATACAATATGTCCACCCAACTCAGTACCAAATGACACTGAACGCTCGTAATTAACTAAACTACCCAATTCCAGTTGCCCAAGATTAGTTAGCTGCAGAGTTTCGTCAATAACATCAAAATGCACTTGAGCAACCACATCGTGATTACTTAGCTCTACTTTTACCACAGTCAAACAGCAACCATTTATAGCGATGCTGGCACCTAAGTCTAAATGCTTCACGTATTGCTCATTGACAGAAACTACCAGACGCAATACGCCCTGTGCATGGGTTTTAGAAACTACCGTTGCTTGAGTTTGAATAATACCGGTAAACATAAAAATCGCTTCTATTTCTTACAAAGTGCTAGTTTAACGTATCAAAAGACAAAATCATTCACTTAATAGCACTTATTCATGGTTATTTTCACCACCAAGATGAATTAAATACAAACACCGACCACCAGCATAGCTTGGCTGATCACAATAGATTACAATGCGACTATGTTTTTCTGAATAGCTGTTTTTTATGACTTTTTGTAGTTGGGAAGCCAAACGTTTACTTTCTCTTGCCGTTCCCGTTTTTTTAGCACAAGTAACTTTAGTATTAATGTCTGTGGTTGACACCATTATGGCCGGACAAGTGAGCCCTACCGATTTAGCTGCACTATCAATTGCAACGGGAATATGGAACCCAATTTTATTAGCAATACAAGGGATTTTATTAGCATTAACGGGCGTTATTGCCCAATTCGCTGGTGCTAAAGATCGTAACGGCATCAGCCATTATTTTCAGCAAGCCCTTTATTTAACACTCCTTTTAAGTATTGCTGGTTTTAGTGCGGCGCAGCTTGCCAATACTGTTATTTTACAGCTAAACACCACCCCAGCAATTGCTGGACTTGCCTTTGACTACATTCATTTTGTTAAGTGGGGTGTGTTTGGCTTTTTAATTTTTACCGTTTATAGAAATATGACCGAAGGCATGGGGATGACCAAGCCTGCATTTTATATTAGCCTACTAGGGCTTGCGGTAAACATTCCACTCAATTATATTTTTATCAATGGCTTATTTGGCCTACCAGCTTTTGGCGGAGCCGGTTGTGGTATTGCTACCGCACTCGTATTTACTGTTATGGCCATTGCGCAGGTGACTTATTGCCAGCTCAGCAAAAAAGTAGACGCCAAAGGCTTATTAGCGGGCTTTGAAAAACCAAACTTTAAAACCATAGGTATTATTACCAAACTCGGTATTCCTATATCACTAGCCACTTTTTTTGAAGTAACCTTGTTTGCCTGTATACCTTTATTTATTGCGCACTTAGGTGCGGTGGCTGTGTCTGGCCATCAAATTGCAGCCAGTGTTACGGCACTATTATTTATGATGCCTCTTAGCCTCTCAATTGCAATTAGCATACGAATTGGTAATTTATTTGGGCAAAATCATTTAGACCAATTAAAAGTAGCCGTGTCTACAAGTTATATTTTAGCGGCAATTATCGCCCTATTTATCGCTTTTATTACTTTTATAGGTCGCGATGTGATTAGCCAGCTTTATAGCGATAGCCCTGCGGTACTCGCACTTGCTTCATCAATTATGATTTTAGCCTGTATTTATCAACTTCCTGATGCATTACAAGTAGCTGCAAATGGTATATTGAGAGGCTTAAAGCACACAGCCCCTATTTCTTATATTACTTTTATCTCTTATTGGTTAATCGGCTTTAGTTTAGGCTACGTATTAGCAAGAACAGACTTAATAGTGCCAGCAATGGGCCCGCATGGTTTTTGGATAGGCATTATCGTTGGATTATCAGTTGCAGCTGTACTACTGATGCTGACAGTGCATAGGCGATTTAAACGTGAACCATTTATTCTCTCTTAATCAATCTATAACTACCACACTGCCACTTAAGTGGTTACTGGCAGTGTGTTGTGTCTTACTTTTTGGCTGCTCAAAGCAGCCCAGTGAGGCAAATAAAACTTACTTGTCTCGCTTAAGTAGTACCTTTCAAGTTCCCGAGCCAAAGAGAAATCCACTGCAACAACTCACGTTAGTCGCGCCTAAAAATACCTTTCAGCCCGCAATTAAAATTGGTATAACTGAACTTGCTGGTATTAGCCAATGTAAACTGAACGTTTTAATAAGCGAGCATAATAATCAGTTAGGTAAAACGGCCACCGCTGCTAGTCAATTGAAGTACCAAATAGATTTTATTCAAAGCGCGCAAAACTGTTTAAATAGCTTGGATAAACAAAGCAAGATTTACAACAAAATTGCTGCGGCAAAAACTCAAAAACAAGCTCAGCTCACTCAGTTTTTCAACAATATGTTATTTAGTGAACCCGAGCTCAACAGCAGTTGGCAACTAACCGGCCAAGAGCTCAGCACTCAACCGGCTGGGTTTAGCGACACAGTTGAGGGGCTTAAAAAGCTAACTACCATAAAACAGCTAATAGAAAACCAAAATAATATGGCAATAAACAGTGATGATATTTTGTCAGCGCTTGAGCCGCTTAACAAATACGAGTTTAACCAACAACTTATTCAAGCCGCACGTGAACAAATTAGCTTAAATCATGCGGCCACCCAGTTTGTAAATACTTTAACGCTAGAAGATATATGCCCAAAGGGTAAAAACAAGCAGCAAGCTAAAATTGTCAGTAATATATTCAATAAATATTACTTGAAACAAATTCAGCCTTATCAAGCGCAGCTTAGTGGTTATTTAGAAACATTGCAGCCGCTGTATGTGCAGCTGTGGTTTAATCAAGCAGTAAGCAGTGAAGAGATAAATGCTCTTCTTGACCCAAACGCTAAAAACTTACTCGCTCAGCTAAAATCGTCAGCAAAAGAGCATGTTATATGGTGGCAAAAATTTTATAAAACGTGTGAAATCAGTCCAATATGAATAAAAAAACGGCAAATAAACTCAAATAGCATAAACATGCTTGATTCACTCCCCATCACGCTATATATTAGCGACCGTTGTTAAGCAATTAACAACTCTTAAATACATGCAATACGACTGTAGCTCAGTTGGGCGAGATTGGACCGAAGCGAAGCTTCGCAGCCGAACGAGGTGGAGGCAGGACGCCGACAGGATGAAGCTTCATGGACGAATTAAATAGTATGTAGACTTATAGTACGACTGTAGCTCAGTTGGTTAGAGCACTACCTTGACATGGTAGGGGTCGGTGGTTCGAATCCACTCAGTCGTACCAAAATTAGTAAATAATGTATTTAAAGTACGTTGAAGGAAAGAGCACTACCCACTCTTGATCACCCGGTCGGTGGTTCGAATCCACTCAGTCGTACCAAATATACTTCACCCCTAAAAGTATATTTAATTTAAGAATTTAAAATTGTACGACTGTAGCTCAGTTGGTTAGAGCACTACCTTGACATGGTAGGGGTCGGTGGTTCGAATCCACTCAGTCGTACCAATCTCCATATCTATAAAAAAGAAAAAGCACTACCTACTCTTGATCACCCGGTCCAGAGGTCAGTGGTTCGAATCCACTCAGTCGTACAAATTCAAAAAAAGAACGTAGGTCGGTTAAGTGGCGAAGCCACGCCACCCGACATTGGTGACCCCCGACCCCAAACATCACCCAACATAAAGCAAAACCTGCACCGATATTGATTAATATCCAACATCGTCGGATGACGCCTTCGAATTATCCAACATTGTCGGATGACGCCTCTGGCTTATCCAACCTACGTTAATTATTGGGGACGTATGGGAAACACCCACATATAAGGTATTAATTATTCCCCACACCAATTACGGTTGTATATTCCTGATGCAACCGCTTTATGAAAGCTTGAATAAGGCCAATCAATCACCCACTCAACCAAACCATGTTTAAGCGGGTTAACATGCACATAATTTACATGCTGCCAATAATCACGTTCATCAACAATAGTATGCTCCCAAAAACGGCGTTGCCAAATCCCTCGTTCATTTTTATTAACGCGTGCAAGTGGTAAATGTTCGTTTTTAGGCAAGCCTTTAGAAAAACGTTTTTTAATTTCGCGCCAACGGCCAGAATAATCGCTATCACCTTTGGGTAAAGTTAACACTGCATGCATATGATCAGGCAACACTACCCACGCATCAATATAAAATGGTTTATGCATTTTTACCCAGCGCACAGCCTCACGCAATAAATCAATATGCTCAACCAGTAATGATTTTTTACGATCCTGCAAATTAACCGTAAAAAAATACGTTACTCCTGGTTGATAATTTCGACGATATCTCACAAAAAATCTCCTTATAATAAACGACTAAACATCGTCGGATGACGCCTCCGGCTTATCCAACCTACGTTAATTGTTGGGAACGTAGGTCGGTTAAGTGGCAAAGCCACGCCACCCGACATTGGGTAATCCCCCAATATCAAAAACACTCCAAAAAAGCGCACTCGATCTACACTTGCTTAATAAATATCAAGTAACATCCATTTAATCACCCTGCAAAGTTAGAATTTATTGCTTGATAATTCATACTATGTTAACAAATAGACTATCTTATAAATTAATATATCAAAAGCACGCTAAGGAAGGATTTAACTATGAAGTTTGTTACGCTCATTTTACTAGCCTTACTTGGTTTTTCAGTTGAAGAAGCTCATGCAAAAACTGTGGTAAAAGTAGGTGGCTATGAGTTCCCTCCTTATATAGAAATTGTTGATGGGCGTGCTTCTGGTCTTACCGTTGAATTAATAAGCGAGCTAAATAAAATACAGCCTTCTTATCATTTTGAATTAGTACTAACCACACCCATTCGTCGCTTTAAAGATTACCAAAATGGCCTATTCGATTCGATTTTTTTTGAGAACCCAGATTGGGGATGGCTACAGGGAAACAATGTAATTAGTAACTCCCCTGTTGTAGCCATAGATACAGAAGTATTTATTGCTTTAAAGCAATTTGCCAAGTCTCAAGCCTGGTTTGATAACTTAGCAGATAAAACCTTGGTGGGTATTTTAGGCTACCATTATCCGTTAGCTAATTACGAAAGTAGCCCCTCAGTTCTTGAAAACGAATATAAAATGACTTTATTAAGCAGCCATAAAAGAAGTATTGAATTAGTATTAAAAAAACGCAGCGATAGCGCTATTGTTACTCGTTCTTACCTAAATCAATACTTTAGCAAGTATCCAAAAAGCAAGCGTTTGCTACTTGTGTCTGAGAGAGTGGCACAAACCTATAATCATCAGTTATTACTTCGCCCAAACCACACGCTAGATATAAGCACCTTGTATAAATGGGTAAAGCAAGCACTCACGCAAGGCAATATTGCAGCTAGGCTAAAGCAACTTGGGCTTCAACATTCACCTCTAATTACACCTTTACTGCAGACTAGCCAAACAAATACTGCTAATTAATGGCAGTAACTAGAAAACTTACTATTCTCATCATTTGTCGCAAACTCAACTAAAGTCATCAGTAAATCACTGTGCTTATGAGTAAACCCAGTATTAGCAAGACGTTTTTCTAAATAGGCGGTAAAGTTCTTTCTCTGCTGATGTTGGCTTTGTAGCTTAATTAATAGTTCTGACTGTTTTTGGTTAATTAATCGTGTCTCGTATATCGGGTCTTCATCCGGCCAATTCTCAACTGGAGAACCCTTTTGTTGAAATACAAAATCACTCAACGAGCGTTCTATTTCATTATAATCATGCCCACCTAGCAGTTTTTCTATCTCTTTTAGTAAACTTGAGTACAAAACCCGAGGAAACAGCTTGTAAAAGTCATGATTTTTGAAAGACTCACCAGAGGGCGTTTGTTGCCAATTTTCAAAGCTTGCTCGTAAAGCATGCACCAATATACGACCAACATAATGGCTTTTTTGAAACGAGACGCCTTGTGATTCTAATCTCGATAAAACATGGTTTAATCGTTGCTTTAAACTGCGTACTTCTAATTGAAGTTCGCTTTTTTGAGCCTCTAGTAATTGTATTTCGTCAGCACTTGTTGTTATTTTTTGTTCTAATTTATTTATTTTGACTTGCGCACCATGAAACAAATTACGTGTATCTTTGAGCTCTGCCAATACACTGGCATTTTGTAATTTTATAGGCGAACTATCATCACCTGTATAGGTTATGGTTTGTTTACTGTTTATTAATGCTTCGTTTAACGCCTGCTCTAATTTACTGTCTATTACTTGGCCAGACTTACTACCTTTTAGCAAGTTGGTTAAAGTTAAAGAAATATGTTTTTGATACCAATTTTGGATGTGCTCACACTGCACATCAGATAAATTAGCAAACGGATTATCTTCACTTATTGGCTTATTAGCCATAAAAGTTCCCTCTAGTAAAAACACCTATAATTATCATACCAATTGCATTAAATTAGTGTTCTATTATGGCGCCTGAAAATAACGTAATAACAAGACGAAAGCTATAACATATAGTTATTCTATATAAATAACTTTACGCAGTAAGTGTGCCATTTAATACGATAGAATGATCATTTTTAAAAATCGGTATTGTGTCATATTTAAGTTAAGTTACTTATTTTTGTATATTAATAGCTATCGCTTTTTAAGGCTATACTTATATTGTTTGAATACTGAGAACATTTAAGTTGTTTATTCCAGATAACCCACTAAACTTAAGTGCACATATAAAAATGCATTATCCTTATGAGAATATTTTTAGTCGTTGCCTTACTTTTATCCTTCTTTACTTACGCAGATCCTGCGCCTGTAACCTACAATGTTGACGATAAAAATATTACTCTTCCAGGTAAAAAATATAAAAGTGGTTATGGCTATAATCTAAATGCTGATACCGTACTTCGTTTAGTTACACTCAACTGGCCTCCTTATATAGACGATAACCTATGCAATAAAGGCTGGCTTTACCAGCTTACAGTTAGCATGCTGGTTAAGCGTGGTTATGGCGTTCATATTGAGTTTTACCCTTGGGCGCGTGCAGTTCGTGAAGCAGAGCTAGGCAAAGCCGATATATTATTCCCTGAGTACTATATTGCCGACGACGTCATATCTGAAAATATTTTAACCAAAACACGCAATCAGTTATTAGCGCTATCAGAACCTATTCCAGGTGGCGATTTATCGTTTGTTGCACTTAAAGATCACACCATTGACTACGATGGCAGTATTAACTCTGTAAAAAATCGGGTTATGGGCGTAGTTCGCTCATATAAAAATAGTGACGAACTCGATGAACTGATTAGCCAAGGCAAAGTAAAAACCATTGTTGCAAACAGTGAGTATCAACTCATTCACTTGCTTTTAAACGGTCGCGTCGAGCTTATTGTTGCCGATTTAGAAGTACTTAAAGCCAGCGTTTACAAGTCACCTTTATCAAATAGAGATAAAAAAGTGATGCTAAATGCACTCGTTGCATTATCACCAAGTATTGAGTACAAAAATCTGCATTTTTCAGTAAGTAAAGATACATCTAATTGGCAATCTATTTTAGCTGACATCAACGATGAAATTGCCATTATGCGTAAAAACAATACTTTTGAACGTTTTATCGCTCATAAAAAACAACAGTGCTATAACCTAGGGTAATTAACGATTTATTTTAAACTACATGGTAACTATAAAGCTGATGCTCTCAAAGCCATCAGCTATTATACAATGTTTAAAAATCAAATGGCGCTCTTACCCAGCCTTCCATTAAAACACGCGCGCTGCGGCTCATACTGGCTTTGCTAACCTGCCATTGGCCATTTGTAACCACCGCCTCTGCTCCCACTTTTAATGTGCCTGAAGGATGCCCAAAGTTAACTTCATTAATAGCTCCACCACCAGCGGCTACATTAACTAAGGTGCCTTTTATCGCGGCTGCTGTGCCAATAGCAACGGCTGCTGTACCCATCATTGCATGATGTAACTTGCCCATCGACATCGCGCGAACCAATATACTTATGTCGCTGGCATTTATGTGCTTACCACTTGAGGCTGTATAGTCTTTTGCTGGAGCAACAAATGCCACTTTAGGTGTGTGTTGACGTGCTTGTGCTTCATTAATATTATTAATTAAGCCCATTTTCACTGCACCATGGGCACGAATGCTTTCTAACATAGTTAACGCCGCATTATCGCTATTAATATCACCTTGCAACTCTGTACCGGTGTAGCCAATATCCGCTGCATTTATAAAAATAGTCGGAATACCAGCATTGATCATGGTTGCTTTTAACGTGCCTACGCCTGGAACTTCTAAATCATCAACCACATTACCTGTCGGGAATAACGCACCATCACCATCAGCAGGGTCAATAAATTCCAGCTTTACTTCAGCAGCAGGAAAGGTAACACCATCTAACTCAAAGTCACCGGTTTCTTGTACTTCACCATTGGTCATGGGTACATGCACTAAAATGCTTTTTTTAATGTTTGCCTGCCATACACGCACAATAGCAATGCCATTATCAGGCACTCTACCTTTATCAACTAAACCATTGCTGATGGCAAACGCGCCTACAGCAGAGGTTAAATTACCGCAGTTACCGCTCCAATCTACAAACGCTTTATCAATCGCGACTTGACCAAATAAGTAATCAACATCGTGATCGGGTTGCGTGCTTTTACTCAAAATAACGGTTTTACTGGTGCTTGAGGTTGCGCCACCCATACCATCAGTTTGTTTACCATAAGGATCGGGACTGCCAATAACGCGCAATAACAAGCTATCGCGCGCCTCACCTGCCACTTGGGCAGGCTCGGGTAAATCAGTTAAATTAAAAAACACGCCTTTACTGGTGCCGCCACGCATATAGGTCGCAGGCACTTTAATTTGTGGTTTAAACATCTGTTTTATGTCCTTATGATGCTTGTGTTGCTTCTAAAAAGTCTTGCGCAAAGCGTTGTAATACACCGCCTGCGGCATAAATAGAAAGCTCTTCTTGCGTATCTAATCGGCATTTCATTGGCACGTTTAATACCTCACCATTTTTACGGGTAATCACTAATTCTAAAGTTGCCCCTGGTGCTGGTTCGCCCTTAACATCATAGCTTTCGCTACCATCTAGGCTAAGTGTTTTGCGGGTTGTACCTGCAGCAAACTCCAGTGGTAGCACACCCATACCAATAAGGTTAGTACGGTGAATACGCTCAAACCCTTCAGCTGCAATAACCTGAACACCAGCAAGCCTGACACCTTTTGCCGCCCAATCGCGCGACGAACCTTGGCCATAGTCAGCACCGGCAACAATTATAAGCGGTTGCTTACGTTGCATGTAGGTTTCGATGGCTTCCCACATACGCGTGTTTTCACCTTCTGGCTCTATGCGCGCGTACGATCCTTGCTTCACTTCACCGTTTTCATCCAATACCATTTCATTCAATAGTTTAGGGTTTGCAAACGTGGCTCGTTGTGCGGTTAAGTGATCGCCTCGGTGCGTTGCATATGAGTTAAAGTCTTCTTCTGGCACGTTCATTTTAGTTAAGTATTCACCTGCAGCGCTGCTTGCCATAATTGCATTAGAAGGAGATAAATGATCGGTGGTAATGTTATCGCCAAGTACCGCTAATGCACGCATACCACTCATACTGCGCTCGCCTGCTAATGCTCCTTCCCAGTAAGGTGGGCGGCGAATATACGTACTCTCTGGGCGCCAATCGTATAGAGGGTCGTTATCTTCGCCGTAATCAACGGTTAAGTTAAACATTGGCTCGTATACTTTTCTAAACTGCTCTGGTTTTACGCTTTGTTTGATAACCGCATCTATTTCTTCATCAGATGGCCATAAATCTTTTAATGTTACATCGTTACCTTGTTGATCTTTACCGAGTATATCTTTTTCTATATCAAAGCGAATGGTGCCCGCAATTGCATAAGCAACTACTAAAGGTGGTGACGCTAAAAACGCTTGCTTTGCATACGGATGAATTCGGCCATCAAAATTTCGGTTACCCGAAAGCACAGCCGTTGCATATAGGTCGCGGTCAATCACTTCTTGTTGAATTTTAGGGTCCAACGCACCACTCATACCGTTACAAGTGGTACAGGCAAAACCAACAATACCAAAACCAAGTTGCTCTAACTCTGGTAATAAGTTTGCATCTTCAAGGTACGATTGCACTGCTTTAGAGCCCGGTGCCAGGGATGTTTTAACCCAAGGTTTACGCATTAAACCTTTTTCATTGGCGTTACGCGCCAATAAACCTGCAGCAATTACATTACGTGGGTTACTGGTATTAGTACAACTAGTAATAGCGGCAATAATACACGCGCCATCTGGCATTAAGCCTTCTTCATTTTCAACAACGCCCGAAATACCTTGCGCTGCTAAATCGCTAGTAGATACACGACGATGCGGATTTGAAGGCCCTGCAATGTTGCGTCCAACGCTTGATAGGTCAAATTTAAGCACACGGTCGTAATGTGCTGTTTTTAAGCTGTCGCTCCATAAACCCGCTGTTTTAGCGTAGTTTTCTACTAATGCAATTTGCTCTTCATCACGACCTGTTAAACGTAAGTAATCAATAGTTTTATCGTCGATGTAGAACATAGCCGCGGTTGCGCCAAATTCTGGGGTCATGTTCGAAATAGTTGCTCTGTCACCCAGGGTTAGTGCATCAGCACCCTCACCGTAAAATTCGAGGTAAGTCGATACCACACGTTGCTCACGTAAAAATTCGGTAATTGCCAGTACAATATCGGTTGCAGTTATGCCCGGTTGGCGTTTACCGGTAAGCTCTACGCCTACAATATCGGGTAAACGAATGTACGATGCGCGTCCTAACATTACGCTTTCTGCTTCCAGGCCGCCCACGCCAACAGCAATAACACCTAATGCATCAACATGCGGTGTATGGCTGTCGGTACCTACTAGCGTGTCTGGGAATGCAATACCATCACGGTTTTGAATTACTGGTGACATTTTTTCAAGGTTAATTTGATGCATGATGCCATTGCCCGGCGGGATCACATCAATATTTTTAAACGCAGTTTTAGTCCAGTTTATAAAATGAAAACGGTCATCGTTGCGTCGGTCTTCAATGGCGCGGTTTTTCTCAAATGCTTCAGGGTCAAAGCCTGCATGCTCTACGGCTAACGAGTGATCGACAATTAATTGTGTTGGCACAACCGGATTTACTTTTGCAGGATCGCCGCCTTTTGCAGCAATAGCATCGCGCAGGCCCGCTAAATCAACTAAAGCGGTTTGCCCTAAAATATCGTGACATACAACGCGTGCCGGATACCATGGGAAATCTAGGTCTTGCTTGCGCTCAATAATTTGGCTAAGCGCATCGGTTAGCATATCGGGTTCACAACGGCGTACTAAGTTTTCGGCAAATACCCGCGAACTGTAAGGCAGTGTGGCGTAAGCACCTGGTTTAATGGCATCTACTGCGGCCTGGGTATCGTAGTAATCTACATTTGAGCCTGGTAATGGCTTACGGTATTGAGTGTTATTAATAATGGTCATAATAAATTCGCTAATTTGGTGACGGGGTTAATCAAGACAGGCTTTAGATTTGAAGGTATATTGTTTGCATAATTTGCTAAAGCCGTAAAAGGTGAGTTGGTAACTCACCTTTGTATGGACTATATGTTTATCTTGATTCAATTGGCGTGTAGCTACGCGCATCTGGCCCTGTGTAATCGGCACTTGGGCGAATAATACGATTATTTGCGCGCTGCTCTTTTACGTGAGCTGTCCAACCGGTTACACGGCTCATTACGAAGATAGGCGTGAACAACTTAGTAGGAATACCCATAAAGTGGTACGCCGAAGCATGGAAGAAATCGGCATTACAGAATAACTTCTTCTCACGCCACATTACTTCTTCACAGCGAACTGATACTGGGTAAAGCACATCGTCACCCACTTCTGCGGCTAATTTTTCAGACCATTTTTTAATAATTACATTACGCGGATCTGACTCGCGGTAAATAGCGTGGCCAAAGCCCATGATTTTATCTTTACGCTCAAGCATGCCCATTAGTGCATCTTCAGCTTGATCAGCACTGCTAAAGCCTTCAATCATATCCATTGCCGCTTCATTAGCACCACCATGTAGTGGACCGCGTAAGGTACCAATTGCGCCGGTAACACATGAGTGAATATCAGAAAGCGTTGATGCACACACACGACCGGTAAAGGTAGAGGCATTAAATTCATGCTCTGCGTACAAAATTAGTGATACATTCATCACTTGTGCAAATAATTCACTTGGCGCTTTATCATGTAATAGCGTTAAAAAGTGTGCGCCTACTGAATCATCATCAGTTTGGGTTTCAATACGAACACCGTCATGAGTAAAACGATACCAGTAACAAATAATACTTGGGAAAATTGCCACCATGCGGTCAATCGCATCGTTTGCTTCGCTAAAGTCATTTTCCATTTCAAGGTTACCTAGCATAGAACAACCAGTACGCATTACATCCATTGGGTGTGCGTCTTTAGGGATGTTCTCTAGCACTGTTTTTAGTGACTCAGGTAAACCACGTAAGCTCTTAAGTTTAGCTTTGTACTCTGCCAGTTCGCTTGATGTTGGTAGCTCGCCGCGTGAAAGTAAAAACGACACTTCTTCAAACTGCGCTTTTTCAGCCAGTTCGCTAATGTCGTAACCACAGTAAGTTAAACCTGAGCCTGTTTGCCCTACTGTACATAATGCTGTTTGTCCTGCTACTTGGCCACGTAAGCCTGCGCCACCTAATGCTTTATCTACCATGATTTGTCTCCTGTTGAATTTTTTATTATTTGTCAGATTTTGCTGAAAAAAGGTTATCTAGCGTGTTTTCGTACGAGTGATAATCTAAAAAGTCGTAAAGCTCTGCACGCGTTTGCATGTTTTCAATTTGGCTTTGTTGCGACCCTTCATTCAAAATAGCCGAGTACACATTAAGTGCCGCTTTGTTCATAGCTCTAAATGCACTTAATGGGTAAAGCACCATTTCTACACCCACATCGCTTAACTGCTCTTTGGTATAAATTGGGGTTTGGCCAAACTCGGTAATGTTGGCTAAAATCGGCACATTAATCGCTTTGCTAAATGCGTGGTAATCAGCAAGGTCGTGAACGGCTTCTGCAAAAATGGCATCGGCACCCGCTTCAACACAGGCAGCTGCACGGTCTATTGCTGCATTTAAGCCTTCTTTTTGAAATGCATCAGTACGCGCCATAATGTAAAAATCGCTATCGGTTTTAGCATCAACTGCGGCTTTAATGCGGTCAACCATTTCAGCTTGAGTAACTATTTCTTTATTAGGACGATGACCACAACGCTTTTGCGCTACTTGATCTTCAATATGAAAGCCTGCTGCACCCGCTTTGGTCATTTCTTTAACGGTACGGGCAATATTAAAGGCTCCGCCCCAGCCTGTATCGGCATCAACTAATAATGGTAAATCGCTAGCACCGGTAATGCGGCGAATATCTTCAAGTACGTTATCAAGGCTGGTCATGCCTAAATCTGGCATACCAAATGAGGCATTAGCCACACCTGCCCCAGATAGGTAAATAGCTTGATGGCCCATTTTTTCAGCCATCATTGCGGTATACGCGTTAATAGTGCCCACAACTTGTAACGGGTGGTTATTTGCAATTGCCTGTTTAAATTTTAATCCTGCTGACATTACCTTCTCCTAATTTTGAACGGGGCTGCTCTTTGGCAGCTTAGTATTTTTTAATAATGTTACATCTGTACTAGGATATATTGACCTTTCAAGGTTTAATCCGCAAAGATCAACAGACCCTAGCTAGCCACTTCATTTTGAGTGGCTTGTAATGATTTATATCCATCAAATTTTGTTTGTATATTTGCTTGAGAAGCACTGATATGGCGCTTCATTAGCATTTCGGCGAGCTCCCCATCATGATTTTCTATGGCGTTTATAATCGCTAAATGTTCGTCAAACGCTTTCGATACGCGTGGCCCAACCATGCCCATTTGCACACGGTACATTCTTATTAACTGGTATAGGTCGTGGCATAACAAATGAATTAAGTGAGCGTTTTTACTGCCTTTGATGATTCGATAATGAAAGTCTAAGTCGCCTGCTTCTTGATAGTACGACTCACCTTCTTTAACACGCTGAGTGTGCAAATGCTGGTTGAGTAATTGTTTCAAGCCTTGAACTTCATCTGGTTCCATATTGTCGGCAGCTAACCTACATGCAAGTCCTTCAAGGGCACTGCGCACTTGATACACCTCAATTAAACGCTCTGCGGTTAATGCCACAACACGACAACCTATATTGGCTTTGCGCTCAACTAAGTAACAACTTTCTAAACGGTTTAATGCCTCTCTGAGGGTTGCACGGCTTACACCATAACGCTTTGCAAGCTCTGGCTCTGATATTTTACTGCCTTGTGCAATGCTGCCTTCTACAATTTCGCGGCGCATATCTACAAACACTTTATCGGAAGCGGTTGTAACTGCAGTGTCGTTTAAAAAGTGCTGTGTCATAAAGTTTTTTTATATTGTCGACAATTTATGGGTTAACTATGTGCTTATTAGCTAACAGTGTCAACCCTAAAAGCACTAAGAATGAGTAAAAAACCATCAAGTTGTCGACAGCATTAGCTAAAAGTATAATAATTTTTAGTATTAAATACGTTTTACACAATAAGGTGTCGACACTTTCAAGGTGCTACTATTTCGGCTTTAACACTGAAAAAAATCGTCAAAAATGCTATTATCCGGCTTTAAATTTTATTGTATGAGCCAAATCGTGGACGCTAACACTTATATTCCAGAGCAATTTATTGATGACGTAAAAACTTATCTGCCTGATCACCTTACCTTAGATGATTTTTTAAATGCCTGTCGTCGGCCTTTACGTAAGTCTGTTCGCGTTAATACATTAAAAATGAGTGTTGAAGAATTTAAACGCCACGCAGCTCAAAAAAATTGGCAACTCACTGCCATACCCTGGTGCGATGAAGGTTTTTGGCTAGAGCGCCCAAACGATGAAGAGCAAAATTTAGCGCTAGGTAATACCGACTTACACTTAAGCGGCGCAATGTACGTACAAGAAGCAAGCTCAATGTTGCCGCCAATGGCACTAAAGCACAGCCTGCAAACTAGTAACACAGTACTCGATATGGCCTCTGCGCCGGGTTCTAAAACATCACAACTAGCTGCACTAATGAACAATCAAGGTGTATTGGTTGCAAATGAGCTGTCGTCATCGCGCTTAAAAGTACTTAGTGCCACGCTAAAGCGCATGGGTGTTGGTAATTGTGCGTTATCGCATTTTGATGGCGTGGTATTTGGTAATTATATGTTTGAATGCTTTGATAGTATTTTGCTTGATGCGCCCTGCTCGGGTGAAGGCACAGTTCGTAAAGACAGCGATGCACTAAAAAATTGGTCTATCGAATCAAACATTACCATTGCCCAAGTACAAAAAGAGCTGATTAAAAGTGCATTTTATGCACTTAAACCTGGCGGCACGCTGGTGTATTCAACCTGTACATTAACCCCACTCGAAAACCAGCAAGTGTGTGATGCATTGCTAGAAGAATTTGGCGAATACATCGCGCCAGAGCCTTTAAATGACCTTTTCCCTGGCGCCGAAAAAGCCACTACAGACGAGGGTTACTTACATGTTTGGCCGCAAACCTTCGACAGTGAAGGCTTTTTTATTGCTAAATTTAAAAAACACAGCAGCTGCGAAAACCAAAATCTAAAAGTTAAAAAAGGCGCATTCCCCTTTACTGATTTTGATAGTAAACAGCAAAGTGCGTTTATGAGCTCTCTCAAAAAGCAATTTGGTTTAACGAGTCTACCAGGCACTTTAATGCAACGCGACAAAGAGCTTTGGCTGTTCCCAGATGAATTTGAAGCAATACAAAACAAAATAAAATACGCGCGGTTAGGTATTCAGGTAGGCGTTATTCATAAAAATGGGGTGCGCCTCGCCCATGAATTTGCCACCGTATTTGGTAAGCAATGTAAAAGCAATGTACTGGAACTAAACAATCAGCAGGCCAGTGATTACTTTAATGGCAAAGACATTCGTTTGGATGAAGTTGTTAAGGCAACTGGCGAAGTGATCCTAACCTTATGTGGTTGCCCTATTGGATTAGGAAAGTGGCAAAAAAATAAGGTTAAAAACTCACTACCTAGAGATTTGGTGCAAAACACGCAGTTAATAAACTGGGAGTAAACTCTAACTTAAGTGTGCATAACAATTGTAACCCACTGTAATTATTACAGTATAAAAAATGAGCAAAAATGTGTATTTTTGAAGCTTTTGACTATACTTAAATAACTTTCTTCTTCTCCCTAAGAATCTGAAAGTGTCTTTAGTTAGCGCAGGGCTCACATATGAGCCCCTCTATAACCCAGAGTTCCTTATAGCTCTGGGTCTTTTTTTGTCTTTAAAACAGGTTTTAGGTTTTAGGTTTTAGGTTTTAGGTTTTAGGTTTTAGGTTTTAGCAATGAGACGCTACGCTTTGGGAAGTGGTGAAAAAACAATTAATCACTTAGGTTAGTGGCTTTATTTTCTCATTTATTTCTCATTTATTTCTCATTCCCTTCTCTCAGTTCAATTAGATCTTTAAGAAAATTATACACAAAGAGGGCTAAGAGACGCTGCGCTTTAGAGGAAGTGATAAAAACAGAAAGCTTTCATTAATAAGGGGCTTAATCGTTAATGTTTCCTCATTTACTCCTCATTCGCTTCTCTCAGTTCAATTAGATCTTTAAGAAAATTATACACAAAGAGGGCTAAGAGACGCTGCGCTTTAGAGGAAGTGATAAAAACAGAAAGCTTTCATTAATAAGGGGCTTAATCGTTAATGTTTCCTCATTTACTCCTCATTCGCTTCTCTCAGTGCAATTAGATCATTAAAGAATTTATGCACAGAGAGGGCTAAGAGACGCTGCGCTTTTAGAGGAAGTGATAAAAACAGAAAGCTTTCATTAATAAGGGGCTTAATCGTTAATGTTTACTCATTTACTCCTCATTCGCTTCTCTCAGTGCAATTAGATCATTAAAGAATTTATGCACAGAGAGGGCTAAGAGACGCTGCGCTTTAGAGGAAGTGATAAAAACAGAAAGCTTTCATTAATAAGGGGCTTAATCGTTAATGTTTCCTCATTTACTCCTCATTCGCTTCTCTCAGTGCAATTAGATCATTAAAGAATTTATGCACAGAGAGGGCTAAGAGACGCTGCGCTTTTAAAGGAAGTGACAAAACAATTAATCACTTGGGTTAGTGGCTTTGGTTTCTAATTTAATAAACTATAATCAGGTTATAACGTTAGTTAAGCCTGAAACAAAGCAACTAATTCTTAAAGTTGCTATTGAATGAGGATAATCATGGACATTGACGAATTAACAAAAATAGTTATTGGGTGCGCTATTGAAGTACATAAAACTTTAGGGCCAGGACTATTAGAGTCAAGCTATGAATCTTGTTTAATATATGAGTTATGTCAGGCTGGGTTAAATGTTAAAAATCAAGTTGAACTGCCAATAATTTATAAGGAACAATATATTGCAACAGGCTATAAGTTGGATATTTTATTATCAAATGAATTAATAATTGAACTGAAGGCCGTTGATAAACTCCAACCTATTCACTCAGCGCAGTTGATTACATATATGAAGCTATCAAATATAAATACGGGCTTATTAATTAACTTTAATACACTAAAGTTAGTTGATGGTATCAAGCGCTTTAATTTATGATTTTTAACTCAACTTGATAGTTAATATTCTCTTAAGTGAAGATGCACAGAGAGGGCTAAGAGACGCTGCGCTTTTAGAGGTAGTAACAAAATAATTAGTCACTTAGCTTAGTGGCTTTATTTTCTCATTTACTTCTCATTCTCTTCTCTCAGTTCAATTAGATCTTTAAGAAAATTATACACAAAGAGGGCTAAGAGACGCTGCGCTTTAGAGGAAGTGATAAAAACAGAAAGCTTTCATTAATAAGGGGCTTAATCGTTAATGTTTACTCATTTACTCCTCATTCGCTTCTCTCAGTGCAATTAGATCATTAAAGAATTTATGCACAGAGAGGGCTAAGAGACGCTGCGCTTTAGAGGAAGTGATAAAAACAGAAAGCTTTCATTAATAAGGGGCTTAATCGTTAATGTTTCCTCATTTACTCCTCATTCGCTTCTCTCAGTGCAATTAGATCATTAAAGAATTTATGCACAGAGAGGGCTAAGAGACGCTGCGCTTTTAGAGGTAGTAACAAAATAATTAGTCACTTAGCTTAGTGGCTTTATTTTCTCATTTACTTCTCATTCGCTTCTCTCAGTTCAATAAGATCTTTAAGAAAATTATACACAGAGAGGGCTAAGAGACGCTGTGCTTTTAGAGGTAGTAACAAAATAATTAGTCACTTAGCTTAGTGGCTTTATTTTCTCATTTACTTCTCATTCGCTTCTCTCAGTTCAATTAGATCTTTAAGAAAATTATACACAAAGAGGGTTAAGAGACACTGCGCTTTAGAGGAAGTGACAAAAACAGAAAGCTTTCATTAATAAGGGTCTTAATCGTTAATGTTTTCTCATTTACTCCTCATTCGCTTCTCTCAGTGCAATAAGATTTTCAGGAAATTATGTACAAAGAAAACTAAGAAGTGCTGTGATTACAGAAGTTAAACTTCATGTTTTGGTAGTCGGGTTTCGAGGATAAGCCTAAAACCTACCACCTAATCCCTAGCCCCTTTATTTTTTTTAACCACAGTATTTATTAAACATCCAACTGCCTCTAACCGCCTCAAAATGAGTTCCAAATTGAAGCGATAAACACACAATTGGCAAACGGTTCATTTCTTTAGCCATACTAAAAATTTTATTAAATTTATAACCATATTTAGAGGCTAATTTAAGCTCGTTCACATAAAGGGCTTTGTAGGTGGGTGGAAGTTCATTCCAGTACATTAACGCAATTTGAATAATACCTAAATGAACATCTAACTTATATGGGCCAACTTTTTTGGCTTGCTGAATATAATTATATACTCGCTCTGTTGGCCCCTCTTGATAGCTGACAACTTGCGCCAAGCTTATCCAGGTTAGTGCCCAAGTTTGCCTTAACTCAACCGACTTTAACAACGCTTGCTCAGCTTGTTGATATGTTTGCTGAGTATGTTCAGTTTGCTTAATTGATGTTGTATCAGTACCGGCTAAACCTAGCATTTTTATATGGGCTAAAAAGTGCCAATAATGAGGATGCTCAGGGTCCATATTAGTAGCCAAGATAATCGCATTTTCTGCCGCCTGAAGCGATGAGCCAGACAAAGCGCCACCTGACTCTTGCACAATATTTAGGGCATTAAAGTACCACGCATTTGCGCGCATACTTTGCATACTTGTATAAGCAATAACAAGTACTATCATGGCTAAAATAACAGCAGGCACTGCCTTGAACATGTTTAATTTAGTCATTAAATAAACACTCGGTTAGTTGCAGCGGGTTAGTTACAAAAAGCGTTGTGGCCTGCTCTTCACCTAATAATTGCGCTACTGTTTTTCTAGCTTGGCTTAAAATAGGCGGTCGACGTTTGACTGAATGAGCATCAGAGGCAACATAGCTCACTAAACCATCTTTGAGCATTTGCAAAGAAATTGCTTGAGCGCTTTCGCCCCACTCACCTTCAATACTCGATGCCGTTAGCTGAAAATCACAACCTAACTGTTTTAAGTGCTGAATATAATAAAGGTTTGACTGAATATCGCGGTTACGCTCAGGATGCGGAATAATAACGCGTATATTTTTTTTGGCGAGCCACTGAATAAACTTATCGTAACCTTGAGGCATGTGTGAATGCGGTAGCTCTAATAACAGCACATTTTTGCCTGCTATTTCACCAATAAAAGGCAGTTTATTAGCCATCACCATTGCCATAAGCTCTATGTCTAAACGTACTTCAGCAGCAGCCGCTAATTTTACATTAATCCCTTCATTTTTTGCATTTTGTTGTAAGTTTGCCAAATTATCATTAATAACAGAAATCGAATTATTAAAGCGACCTACATGTATATGCGGCGTTGCCACCATATGAGTAATGCCATCGTTTTCAGCCAATTTTAAAAGCGCTAAAGACTCTGTTAAATCTTTAGCGCCATCATCAATACTCGGCAAAATATGCGTATGAATATCAATCATAAACTAACTTAGTTACGCTTGTGGCTTTTCAGGTTGCTGTGAGTAATCGTAATAATCATAGTAGCCATGGCTATGCTCATCTTTAGATTTACTCATATCGACCTTATTAAGTACTACACCGGCAACGTGGGCTTTTACTTCAAATAAACGCTCAAGGCCCGCTGTAATTGGTTTAATACGGGTAATATCAGATTTAACAACATAAACTACCGAATCTACACTTTGCGCAATTACCAATGCATCGCTCACAGCTTGTGTAGGCGGTGTATCAACAATAATATGGTCGTACTGCGCTTTTAAATCGCTAAGTAACTCAGCAAAGCGTGGATTTGATAACAGCTCAAGCGGGTTAGACGGTATTTGTCCGCTCGGCATAACTGTGACACCCGATTGCGCATCAACATGAACACATTCCGCTAATTGTTCAGTGCCTATCATTAAATTACTTAAACCTGGGTGAAATACCGGTATATCAAATCGTTTAGCTAACGTTGGTTTACGTAAATCTGCATCAATTAATAATACCTTACCCATTTGTGCCAACGACATAGCTAAATTGGCAGAGGTGGTGGTTTTACCCTCTCCTGGTGAAGTAGAGGTAACCGCAATAACTTGATGCGCTCGGTCAAGATGAGTTAACAACAAACTAGTGCGGAAGGTGCGTACCGATTCGGCAAAACGACGATAGGTATCTTCTAAATAAGCATGGATCGGAAAATAGCTCTTTTTAGGAACCGCAACATGCGGTAATAACCCTAACATACGTTGAGCGAGTTTATTTTCTACATCATTTTTATTTTTAACTGTGTCGTTTAAGGCATCAAAAACAAAAGTCATTACTACCGCAAAACCAAAGCTAGCAACAAAGGCTAAAATAACAATTAACTTTTTGTTAGGCTTACTTGGTTCGTTTGGTGCAAAAGCACGGTCTGTAAAACGAGCTGCAGCTGAGCTAAAGTCACTGGTTACTTCGGTTTCTTTAGAGCGTGACAAAAAGGTATTAAAAATATTACGGTTTGTCTCAACTTCACGCTTTAGTTGGTTATATTGGGTTTCTTTGCGAGTAATATCTTGATATTCAGCACGAATTTTAGCTAAATCTCGCTCAAGCGCATTTACAGTTCGCGTTGTTCTATTTAGCTCTTTTTCAATACCGGTAATTAACCCTTTAATTTGCTTATTAAGGTTAGTTTTAACTGTTACAAGTTCAGATTTAGCTGAAATCATTTTAGGATGTTTAGGGCCGTAAACCTCACTAAGCTCACTTACTTTACGCTCAACCAATACAACTTCGCGTTTAACATCTTGTACAACACGGTGTGAGGTAATTTCGGGCATACTACCAAGTAGTTCTATGTTGTCGTTGCCATATTCATTAATAACGCGGTTAATGCTTTCAAGATTATTTTTAGTCGCTCGAGCATCCACTAACTGCTTTGATATTTGCTCAAGCTCTTGAGTAACCAGCCCAGCAATACCTTCTATATCAACCAACTTTTGCGCTTCTCGGTAAGTTTGTAAACGCACTTCAGAGCTATCTAGTTGTATACGCAATTCAGATAAACGTGTATTTAACCAGCTCGATGCTTGCTGGGTAATACCCATTTTAGCGCGCATTTGGCTTTCTATGTATACCTCGCCGACCGTGTTAGCCACCAAGGCAGCTAATTTAGGATCGCTCGACTCAAAACTTACACGTACTAGCTGAGTGTTGCGTATAGGAGACACACTTAAACGAGACTTAAATGCAGCAAGTAACCCCAACATTTCTCGCTCTGCTTGCTCTTCTTCGCTAAGAACAGAGCCTTCGTTTTTATTTAAAAAAGGTAACAGCTGCTTAACCATGCTTTTTAGCTCACCTATAAGCGAAGGTTTAGCAATAAAGTCAGTATGCTGTTTTAAATTAAGTTTAGTAATTACCTCTCGAGCAACACTGTTTGACTTAATTACTTCAAACTGGGTTAAGTAATACTCTTTTTTAGTAGAGTCTAAGCCATATATTTCATCAAAGCTTACAGCCTTGGTTTGCTCCGATTCAATTAATAAAGTGGCTGTGGCTATATACTTAGGCACCAAAGTTAAAGCAACCATTATAGTTAGTAATGTAACTACAATAGCAAAACCTAAAATCTTCCATTTACTTTGCTCAATAACATTAAGATAAGCACCTAAATCAATAACTTCCTCGTTGTTGCTAGGTTTTTCAGAGTGTGTATTCATTTTGTTATTACTGCCTTAAACCGCTTAAAACAAGCGTTGCTCTATTTTTATGGTGTCACCCGCTGCAATTTGGCTATTTAAACTACCTTTTTGTTGCTGCTGTTTGGTCTGCTCTTTAAAAATAAATATTTTATCAACCGAGGCACGCTCTGTTAACCCACCGGCAAGTGCTATCGCTTGGTTTACCGTCATAGCAGGCTGATAAGGGTATCCACCCGGCTTTTTAACCTCTCCATGTATATAAAAAGGTCGGTACTCTACCACCTGCGCATATACATTTGGGTTAACTAAATAATCAGGCTGTAAACCACTAATTATTGTTTGTTCAACTTGCGAAACGCTTAACCCAACAAGCTTAACCTTTCCTAAAAATGGGTAATTTATCTCACCACTATTACCAAGCAGTGAGGTTACGTCTAAATCGGGCTGACCAAACACTTTAATTTCTATTTTGTCGCCTGCGCCTAATAGGTAGTTTTGCGAATCACTCGCAAAACTACCAAAACTGAGTAACAATATTAGGCTAGTTAAAATTTTAACCTTCATTCATTACCCTTTAATGCAAATGTAAAGTTAAGGCCAACAATAACGCGATCAAACTCAATATCAGCTTGCGTTGAATTACGATCAATAAAATCAACATACCCGGTTACCATGCCAAGGTTATTGGCTAAATAACTTAAGCCTAAGCGAAAATTTTTAACTTTGTCTTTACGGTTAAAATTACCTGAGTACTGTTGTTCAACGTAATTAGCGCTTACTACAGAGCTTAGATATTCTCTCCAGTCATGTTGCCAGGTTGCACCGTAGACACTTTCGCGAATGTAATCGCCTGAAAGTAGTGGATCTTTAGCGGCGCGGCTAGTAACTAGTTGCAAGGTTGAATAAGTCAATGGCTTCCAAACTGCAGCCGCTTCCCAACTTAAACCACTAAAGTTATCACGCAAGTTCGACTCAAAATCTTTATTTTGGTAACCCACTTTAAAAGAGCCAGTAGTAACGGCAGTAGCTTCCCACTCCATACCTAATAGTACTTTCACGTCATTTGAATCACGAGAAATACCGTTTGAGTCAATTACATCGTACTGATAGTTTTCTTGCTTTACTTCTAAAAAAGTACGTGTACCGGCTTGGGTATTATAATAACCTGTAATGCCTAACATAGGCTTATCGTAATCACGGTACTGGGATATGGCCGTAAAGTTTTGGTAATTTTTATTATAATAACCTGCGGTTAAAGCAAACATAGCTTTAGAGCTAACAGCGCCATATTCATAGCGAGCTGTTAGGTTTTGTTGTTGATAATTTACAAGCTCATCTAACGCACTGCCCTGCCCTTCAGTTAATCCGCCACCACGAGGCTCATATAACCAATCGGCGTCACCAGTTACATCTAATCGGTGTTGGCTAGTAAATTCTTTGTGTACACCCGCACCTACATTAACTTGAGTAAAATTATCTGTAGTGTCTTTATTATGAAACGACGTGCTTGATGCTATATCAAATTTATAGCTGTCGGGGCCATCTTCAATTAAGGCATTTAAACTGGGCGCTATATTCCATATTAAACGTGTTTGTGTGGCCGACGGCGTCATAAAAAAGTTGTCGTTACTACTTACACCAAGCTGCAGCGTAGGTGTAACTTCAGCGCCATCTTTAGTCATTACACTGCCAGGCTGAAGTTCTACTGCCGATAAGGGTGCAGAAACCCCTAACGCAACAAGTAAAGCGGTAATTGTATTAGTACGCATTTTCACTTTTAAATCCCTTAAAAATTGTCATAAAAATTATTTTCACATCAAACCATAAAGACCAATGTTTAATGTAATGTAAGTCGTATTCAACTCGCTTGGCCATTTTATCCAAAGTATCGGTTTCGCCACGCCAGCCATTAATTTGTGCCCAACCGGTAATACCCGGTTTAGTTTTATGCCTAAACATATAAAACTCTACTTTTTGGCGGTACTCTTCATTATGAGCAACCGCATGGGGGCGAGGGCCAACAATAGACATATCGCCTTTTAAAACATTTATAAACTGTGGTAGTTCATCAAGGCTAGTGCGTCGCAAAAAGCCACCTAACGGGGTAATTCGAGCGTCGTTTTTTGTTGCCTGAGTGACCACATCGCTGTTTTCGGTGACTGTCATCGAGCGAAACTTCCACACTTTTATTTTTTGTCCATCTAAACCGTAGCGGTCTTGCTTAAATATTATAGGCCCTTTAGATGTCAGCTTGATGGCAGCAGCAATCGCTAATAAAACCGGAGTAATTAAGGTAACAATAATAGCTGAAACCACTATATCTTCTGTGCGTTTTATAAACTCATGGGCGCCAATACATGGTGCTTCAAACACGCTTAATGTATCTACATCACCCACATGTTCAATACGGGCGTGTATTAAGTTTGAGAGTAAAAAGTCGGGCACAACGTGCACATCTACCGTGGTATTACCTAGCTGCAATAAAATATCAGCTATGCGTTTTTGCGCTTTCATAGGCAGTGCAATATAAAGTATATCTATTTCACCATTGCGTGCTGCATCTACAGCGCTTTGTATTGTTCCTTCAACACCTTGGTGTTCCAGTTGTTCAAATAAGCGCTCAGGATTTCTATCGTCGTAAAAACCTTTAAAGTTAAATCCTAGCTCATCGTGTTTAACAATTTCAGCATGTAAATAGGCGGCCGATTCGGTTGCGCCAATAATGGCAACATTCCGTTGAGACAACCCTAACTTACGGCGACTACGTTTATATAAGTAAACACCCAAGCGCCAAATATATAAAAACGAAACACTTAGCGTGAACCAAATAGCAACTCCAACTCGAGAAAGCGATTCGCTAAACTTAAATAAAAAGGAAACAACCAATAAAAATGCGAATGCAATAAGCACACTGCCCCATGCACACAACACCATATTTCTAAATTTGCCAGCGCGCCAAGAGCGATAGGTAGAAAAGAGCTCAGCACTGTATAAATAGCTAAGCGCAACTGTAAGCGCAGAAGCAGCATAAATAGGAGTGAGTTTAAAATTGTAAAGTAGGGCTGCGCACTGAAACGCTAAAAACAATGCAAATATATCAAATAATCGGTAAAAATTGGCATCAGAGGAACCTGAAGGTTTAAAAGTCCTTGGAGATGTCATTTTGCTTAATTCCTTGTAGCTAATTCAGCGTGAGTAGCACCTCACAAAATCCAACGCGATCATATAGCATTAGTCAATTTTGTTCAATTGCTGATTCCGACAAAAGTACTAAAATTCATGTTTATACCTTTAAGCTAACTATTGCTTTGCCTATTAAGTATTAAAAGAGAATACTCGCATTTAGCTTAGGCTTAATTAAATAAGCCCTTAAACCAACCCCAAACCCCAAACGAATATCCTTCAAAAATATCAATGCCCAATGCGGATTTTATCAAATATAAAACCAGCAATGTAAGTAAAATAGTAAACGTAGCTGCCAAACTTAAAAATACTCCTTGAGTAAACCTTGCTATTTTTTGCTCTTTTACACTTAGTTCTCGCCTGTTCCGACCCGCCAAAAAAACATAGTAATATCGGTATTTAAAAAGTTTAACTACACCTCTGCAGTCAACAGCATGGTTACCCCATTGCCTTGCGCCAATGGCTATCTTTAAATGGGCTAATTGTTCATCAGTAAAGGTCGTTTGAATGTTTTTAGGCATTCGCTCTAACAAGCTTTTAATAGCAGGATCATTCTGTAGGTTTGACAAAAAAGCCTCAAATAAAGCGTGAATAACAAATTTTCAGTTATTTTTAAACAACTACCCAATAATAAAAAGCCAATTATAAATAATTGGCTTTTTATTTACTAAAAGTACTTTTTATTTAAGTGTACTAGAGCGATAAGTATTGTTATTTAACCAGCTTGGTAATTCCACGGTTGGAACTGTTCCATCTTGATTAATGTTGGTTTGGTGATAAGAGTGTTGGTTCCAAATGCGCGTTGCATTTTTCCACGGCTTACTGCTATCAGCAGCTTCATAAACCGTAACGCCATTGTTTATGTTATAACGACTGTCAAAGTTGTTAGAAACAGTAATTAGCTCGGCGTTATTATCTCCCTCTAGGTCAACCACAATGGGGTACTCCCAAAGTGTTGATGATGAATTAGGAACACTTGATAATAGTTCACCGTTAATACTATTTAAGACTCTAACTTTGTAATGATCCTGAACTATTACCTCATCAATACCATCACCATTAAAGTCATAGGCATTAACTCCAATTTTTCCGCTAAACTCATCATCATTAGCTACTGACCAAACAAGTTCACCATCGGTATTGTACATATCTACTGAAAGATAACCTGAATAAACAATTCCTGTTTCACCACCTTCAAAGAAAGATGAAATAGATTGAACACCTCCACCTATATTATTTAAGTTAGTCAACTCCCACTTAATATTACCGTCAGCTTCAAATAACGTTAGGCTATTCTTAGAAGAACTATAATTTGGAATGGAAACTAGAACCTCAGGCTCATCATCTTCATCAAAATTCCCTACAGAAGAGAACCAAGATCTATAGTTCGTTCCAAATGACCACAATGGCACGCCATTTATATCAAACACCTTTCTATCGGCAACAACTTCCTGATTACCATCATCATTAATATCAACCGCTATAGGGCTAGGAGTCCATAAATAAGAATATAAAAGTTCTCCATCAGTGTTGTACACACCATCACCAGCTAAAATGTCAACTTTTCCATCATTGTTAACATCAGATAAAGCAACGTTACTTTTAATCAAATTAGGTGTTTTCTTTTCAATTGACCTAATTAATTCTCCTTTATGATTCACTATTTTAATTGAGTTTGATAATGAATCGGTAGCTATAATTTCGACAATTCCATCGTTATCAATATCTGCAACTGCACTTGCATAACCTGCATTTACAGAAATTGCACCTGATGAGTATGACCACAGTTCTGTACCATTTTTACCATTTAAAGCTCTGAGGATACCCGATTGAGTATCCGTAACAAAAGAAGATATTAAAACGTCTGCAACATCATTGTTATCAATAACACTATCGCCATTATCATCATTTAACTGCGCAATAATTGGCATAGTTATAACTTGATTCGACTCAGGCATAAACTCGCTTGAATTCCAATGCCATTTTTGCTGCATTGAAAATGGCATAATAGACTCAGCAACTGTCGGTAAATTTCCGTCAAACTCGCCAGCTAACAATGCCATTGAACCATAAAAACTTTGGCCAATAATTGGCATTTTGGCTGTACCGTAAACACCTCTAATATCTGCGTAAGGAGCTAACACAACACCTTGCCAGCGGTTACCTTTAATATTCAGTTTTTCAGCATTAGTGAAATTAAATACTGTTTTGGTTGCATGATTGCGTAAACGCCAAAAGCTTTTACCTTTTACATTTAAATCATCGTCGCCAGTAATATTAAAAATAACTGTTGCATCAGCTGGTATGCCCCACACTTTAAAAGTATGAGCTTTAGCAAATTGGCGCGCATCTAAATTAAATACTTGCGTGTCTGAACGACCGTCGCCTTCTAAGTAAAGTCCACCCCATTTGCTTTGTACTGTTCCTGTAGAATCAAGCTTACCTAACTCAGCACTTAAATCTTTGTAATATTGCTCTTGTTCATCAAAATCAAATGGCATGGCCGATTCGTTTTGATTAGATGTTATTTTAGAGTTTCGTTCCATGCCCCATTGAACACTCCAACTAACATCAGTACCACCACCGGCAATCATGCTACCAACAAATTGGCGCCCTATTTTGTAATCGATACTTGATTCACTGATTAAGTAGTATTCATTTGGGTTAGACGGGCGTAAAAAGCCAACGCTGTAACCTTTTATATCTATTTTACCAGCCGCTATTGCACCATCAGCACGGCCAACATTCGATTTAAAATCGTCAAAAACAAATGCTGAAAAGTTATTGGCTACACCTAAATCTGCAGCTTGTGTTGCCGAGCTGGCTAAAGCAAGCGCGATCACTGCACTTAATTTTTTATTTTTTAGTAGTGAGTTAGTCATTTTTTCCCTCAAAATGAAAAAGTGCATTAAAGGCACCAAATTAAAGTCATTTGTTTAACGAAAGTTAATTCATCGGATTTGTTGTGAACATTATATACACAAACAAAATCAAAAGAAATAAAAACACTACAAAAGTACCAAATTTTAGTTTCTAAAAACGCACAAAAACATAATATCAATAACTTACATAAAATAAAAAATTAAAAAATATCGATACAAATACTAAAGAGCCACTATATGTTAATATATAGTTAATAGAGTTCTTCTTGCTTTTGATGCTTTCATTTTCGCTAATTCAGTATCATATATTCAATTAAAAGGTTTTAGATCTGGTGCCTTTAGGTTTACTTTGAAATGATCGCCTTTGGGCCCTAAATGGAGCACACCTTGAAAAGAAATATATCGTTAAACCTTCTAAAGCTAATAATGGCGTTTATGGTAGTTTACTTGCACGCTGGTTTTTTAAGTGACTATAGTAAGACAGTGGAGTTTTTATTTTTACTCTTCATTAGACAATAACACTTAGACTATTTGGTTAAAAAACTACTACCCTTTATTTAGTATGGATGGCTTTTTATACGCCTATCTGGTTTGTAATACCTTATTTAAAATCAGAACCAATAAGCTAATATCTTTTTAACGTTAATCATAGGTTACGGTCACCTTTGGTATATATCGGGTCTTATCGATGTAACATTACTGTTGATGTTTTAAAAAATATTAATACCCTGAGCATGACTGTATTGATTGTATTAACTTTTCTCATTGGTTTAATAACTCAATAACGTGGTAAGTACCACATATCCAAAGACCCAAAAATTGATGACATTTCAAACACAACTTGGGGTCATCGCATTTTCATTTTTTCTGTACTGGTCGCATAATGAATAAACATACTCTAAACAACCTTTTTCAGGTAAGCGCATTATTATTGGTATTATATTTTTGATTATAGAGTCCTTTATTAATCTTCATGCCCTTGTTAAAGATGGAGCTTTTGATAACTACCTGACTCTGATATTTATTTTCAAAAATATACGGAAAGTAAAAGACAACCTTATATTCATCAGGTATATAGCTTATACACTCATTTGTGTTGTCTTTATTAAAGTACATTATAGGCCTTAAAGGTACTACGATGACACAAGCAGCGCTAGTTAGATCTGCGTTCATTTCTTATACATAATAATGTTGAATAGGATAACAAAGATTATCTATATTAAACTTAAAAAATCGTATTATATTTGATTACTGTCTATGCTAGATTATTTAGGTGAATGATTTTAACCGACATGTCAATGGTTCAAATATGAAACATTATTCAACACAAAAGTTTTTTTTGAGTGTTTTACTTTTTGTCGCCTCATTTTAACTTAATCCACCAAGTTACAAAGTTAACGCCGCGATTAAACCGCACTTAAATTAAACAAATTTCAATACTGGAAGTTCAACTGACACTTGTTTTTATGCAAAACACTTAATCTATCTGTAATGTCAGGTTTAAACTGTGACTGACTTTATGTTAAACACCTTAACTTAGTTTTTATTTTTAGCTGATTTTATTGCAATGATGGATTTAGTGATAGCCAAATATTTTTCACATTCAATTCTAGAATCTTCAAAAAGAGACTGTAGCTCATGAGATGTCAATAAGTGCCAATCCGGTGTTGTTTTTTTTATCCAAAATGAATTTGTAAACTTTAGTAGGCGGATCAATATACATCTAGGTAGGTGAGAAGCTAAGGGTAACCAACTATGGCTTTCAATTAGAAAATTTTTGTTTGGTGTTTGCACAAAATATTGTTTACCGATACGCTTTATTTCATTAGAAAAGATTAGCTGGTTTTTGCTAGCTTTGCGTTTAAATTCTTTACCAGAGACAATACTCCATACAAATTTTTTATCTACTGTTACATGCTCTAAAACTGAGGAACAATAAACAATATCAAAATATTCATCTGGAAACGGTAACTTTCCTTCTGCGTTGATAACTATTGGATTGAAGCCATATACTTTGTGAGCTTTTAAAACTTGGTCTTTTGCAATATCAGCTACATAAACATTGCTTGCAGAATAACTACAGCCTTCTAAAACTTTAGCAATATTATCTCCTGACTCTGAACCCAGGTCCAGAATCTTTGTATCTACGTTAATATCAAAATTTTTATTAAACAGCTCAGCCCTTCGAGCCCTGGCCCTATCTGAAAGAGTATATATGTAACGCTTTAAACTATTCACATTCATCCTTAAATTACGTATTGCTAGCGTGTTAAAAATTTACTTTTTAGTAATAACCAGGCAAACTTAGAGTTTGTAACTAAATATCGTTTCCACATTCTTCCGGGCTCTTGTAATACCCTGTAAAGCCATTCGAGGCCTGCTTCTTGCATCCACCGTGGTGCGCGCTTTACTTTGCCTGCTACAACATCGAACGTGCCGCCAACACCCATTACAAAGTCAACACCAAGCTTGTCTTGCCATTTATTAATAAAATTTTCTTTTTTAGGCGAAGTAATCGCAACAAACAACAATTTTGCACCCGACTCACGAATTTTATTAACCACAGCTTCTTCATCATCCCAAAAATAGCCATCGTTATAACCTGCTATGTTTAAATTTGGGTTTATTGCTTTAACTTTACTTACTGTTTTGCTAACCACTTCTTCGGTGGCACCTAGCAAAAACACAGGAAAGTCTCGTTTAGCACTCATAGCTAATAATTCATGAAATAAGTCAACTCCCGCTACACGCTCTGGCACATCGTGCCCTAAAAAACGCGCACCAAACACGACACCCATACCATCAATATTAATTACCTCACACGCTTTAACCGACTCAGCTAAAACAGGATCTTTTTGCATATTAACTATTTTGGCTACATTAACCACAACATGCTGTAAAAATTGCTTTTGCTCAATTCTGTTTTCAATAAAAGACACCGTCTCTTGCATGGTGGCAATATCCATGGGTGCTTTTAAAAATTCAATACGTTTCATTGTTGAGTCCGTTTTTAAAGTTGTTTAATAACTGCATTTTTAGCGCTGTTCAATTTTTGTCGATTAAAATAAGCAAACGAATAATATATCCATGCTTGTGTCCAACGCACATAGTCAACCTTATTGGTAAAATACTTATTTTTTTGATAAATAAAACGCTGCTTTTTAGGCATATATAAGGTTTGAATAGCACGATTAATTATTTTTTCTGCCATCGCAAAGTCATCAGGCGTTTTACCTACTTTTAATAATGTAAAAACAGCTTGCGATACGCTGTGCATATCGAGTGGATAGCGATTATTATTGTAATATTTTGCGGTACCATCTTGCTCAAACAAATGCGTTTTATAATAAGTAAGACCTTTTGCAATTGACGATTCAAACTCATCAGTTTGTAATTCATCACTCAGTAAGCGCAATGCCTCTAGGTTATAACCGGTATGAAAGCCATCTATAAACTGATGATGATGGCGAGCACCATATACCCATGAGCCATCGACTCCCTGTTCACTTACCGACTGCCTTGCAGCATTTAAAGCAAGCTGTTTGTAATGTTGGTTATTAGTTAGTACAGCCACTTTTGCAACCCATGCAGCGCCCCAAAGACTGGCATTATGTACAAATGCAGTCTCACCCGGTATGTAACCAAAAAACTGCCTACCATCACATTCTTTATATAAGGTTTTTACAATAAAATGCGCACTATCAATTGCAGGTTCTGAGTATTTTTCGTCTTTGGTGATTTCACTTAACGCATATAAAGCTTGAGCTACATAAATAGTAGTAATTACGTTTGGCTTACCTTTAGGTACAAAAAAAGCACGAGCATTCCAATCAAAGTGATAACCCCAACAACTATTCTGCCAAATAGATTTATCACTTTGCTGGGTCAATAACCAATCGGCCAAGTTTATTGCCTCTTGCAAGTAATCGTTTTGACCTGTAGATTTATAATCTTCAAGCAAGCCTAAAATGAATAAACCAATCCCTTTAGGATTGCGCATTTTAGGTATACCAAACAATGGCCTTAAATTAATGGCTAAACGTTTATGAAGTTGTATCCACATCAGACCAAACAGGCCGCTTTTTAAACTCGGTGCTAACTTAAATAGCGAACTGTTTAGGCCATCAAACGGGTCTTGACCCGCATAATTATTTTTTTGCGCGTCTTTTAACAGTGCTGGGTTAATTTGCTTTATGTTCATAATAATAAAGTAATTACCCGCTATTGTTGCTCAAGAATCGATAAATCGACGTTTAGTGTCGTGCCTAAAGCTAATGACTCAACCGCCAAAATAGTTGCTAGACTATTACTCATTAAACAGTCATAACTAACACATGGCACACCTGATGTTAAACCCGCTAACCAAGCGTTTAACATCGCTTTTTGGCCTTTATCTTGTGCCATTTGCTTTTTGATTTCTTGCTTTGAATCGCCCGAATATAAAACTGCTTCTTTAAAGTCGTTGATCACTGCACTACGGCCACCACCAAAAACTTCAACATATTCTTTTTGCATGGCTTTCGAGCCATCTGCAGTATAAACAATGGTCGCAATACTACCATTTTCAAATGTTAAGCTAATCACCACGTTATCATTCAGTACCGCAGATTTATTAGCCTTTGCAGTACCAATTGCCGTTACTGTTTTAGGGTTGCTGCCAACAAGTGCAGAGGCTAAATCAACAAAATGGCAACCTTCACCAATCACGCGGCCACCACCAGTTTTAACATCTTGAATCCAATGATCAGTAGGAATACTTCCAGAGTTAACACGAATATTGGCCACTAAAGGCGTTTTTACACCACTAAAATGCGCAATTACGTCTTGGGTAGATGGCGCGAAGCGGCGGTTAAAACCAACCATCACTTGGCTAGTGTTACTTTTTATATTATTAGCTAACTTTGCAAGTTGAATTTGCGTAAGCTCTTCAACGGTAAGCGCAATTGGTTTTTCAACATACACATGTTTATTAGCATTAATGGCAGCAACAACCGATGATGCATGCGTATCATGACGTGTTGTCACCATAATTGCATCTGTATCTTGAGTTAAAATCTCATTAAATTCAGCAGTACAAAATGCAAAACTAAATTGTTTCGCCACACCTTGCGCCGTGCGGCCACTAGCTGTTACTAAACCTATAAACTCAACATTATTTTTATCAGCCAACGGCGGTAATAAACTCGCAGTAGCGTAATTCCCTGCACCAAAAAATGAAATTCCCAGTTTGTTTTTACTAATTGCCTTGGTGTTAGTAGTAATACGAGACGCTTTATTTGATATATCAGTACCGGCAGCGTACTGCATTACTATGCCCAAATAAGGTTCAGTTTTGGCGCCTTCAATTAACTGATACGCATCTGCCGCTTGATCAACCATAAAACGATGCGTAATTAATGACTTAACATCAATCTTACCTTGACCTACTAACTCTAAAAAGGTTTGCATATTACGCTGCTCTGTAAAACGGACATAACCAAGTGGGTAATCATTACCATTTTCTTCATAAAACGGATCATAACGGCCTGGGCCATACGAGCGCGAAATCACTACACTAATCTCTTTTTTGAAGTAATCTTCACGAGGAATATCCATACGCACAGCACCTACTACAACAACGCGACCTTTTTCGCGTGTTACAGCACCACATAGTTCAATTGGCTGATTACTTGATGTGCCCGCACATACTAATACACCATCTACACCATGACCTGCGGTTAATTCTTTACAAAGCGACTCGACATTAGAGTCGGGGCCCGCACCTACAGCACCAAAATCTTCAGCTTGCTTTACTAAATTAGCATCTAAATCGGTAGCAATTACATTACAACCATTAGCACGTAACAATTGCACTGCAATTTGGCCAAGTAATCCTAAACCTAATACTAAAAAGGTTTCGCCTAATTTTGGTTCAGCTAAACGTACTCCTTGCATCGCAATAGAGCCAACTGTGGTAAAGGCTGCTTCTTCATCGGTGACCGAATCAGGTATTTTAACAACAAGGTTTTTAGGTATAGTTACAAATTCAGCATGATTGGCATAATCTGCGCCACCACATGCTACACGATCACCCGGTTGAATGCCTTCAACTAGTCCACCGGCAGCTACAACTTCGCCTGCGCAGCTATAACCCAAAGGAGATGGTGATTCTAAACGCGACTTTACCGTTTGCAGGGTTTTCTTTAATCCTTCAGTCTGTATTTTTTGTAGTACTTGTTTAACTAAATCAGGCCGCGCTTTAGCTTTTTGTAATAAATTCTTTTTCCCCATGTCAATTTTAGTTTTTTCAGTACCGGCACTAATAACTGAAACAGCATTTTTTACAAGTACAAATGAGTCCGTTAACGTTGGTACTGGGACCTCATTAACTTGAACGATCCCGGTTCTTAGAGTTTGAGTAACTTGTTTCATTCAGAATTCCTTTAAGTTTTTTCATAATATATTAAGAATATTGATAATAACCAGACTAGTGTCATAAAGTTTGGTATGGGACCAATTGCACCGCTTTCTAAGATACCTGTAACAAGCACAAAAACAAAAAGCGCAGACGATAAGCGGCCTTTAAAAGTAATAAAACGATAGAATTGGAAACTAATTAGCAGGAATATTGGGAGTGACCCAATAAAGCCAGTAGAAAGTAAAAGCTGCAGCATAAATGAATGACTATTTACAGTTGTCCAGCCCCAGCTTGTTTCAAAATTAAGCGGTATAATTATCTTAGAAGAAGCGTAGCCATAGCCAAAGTAGGGGCTTTCTTTAATTAGTTCCCAAACAACTTCCCAAATTAAGGTTCGTCCTGTAAAGGTAAATAGCTCCTCAACACTGCCACTACGTGACAAGCTAGGTAAGACATATTTATACAACTCAGTAAAGTAAATAACGGTTATAAAACAAAATGTAAAATATGTAGCTGTATAAAAAAAAGCAAAACGACGATAGAAAAAAACGTAAGATAAAGCCAACAGCAATGCCAGCAAAGATGTTCTACTTTGACTAAATATTAAAATACAAAACAATGTGAATATAAGTAGATACATAGTGATATTTTTTTTTCTAAGTATATTTTTACCCATCACTATAACAATAAATAAAGATACTGCAGCAAGCTGTCCTAGCGAATTAGCATTAGTTGTAAGCCCTTTAAAACGAACGCCTTCTATGTAACCTAAGTCATTCCAATATTCTTGATACACAAGATCCGGACTTGCTACAGTAGCTACTAATGACAAAACAACTAAAGATGATGTTCCAATGACAAACGCTTTAAGCACATGTTCTTTGTCTAGCACTGTAAATAAATATATATAAAATACAGTAAAACAAACAAATACAAATGACGTGACAACAGAATATAAACCTGCTGGCGAAAATGGGGAAGTTGCAAATATGTATAACGAAAACATAATTATAAGCAACTGATAATTGCACTTAATTTTATACCCCAACGCCTTCCAATAGACAAAGCCTATCAAACCACAAAATGACCAAACGATGACTTTTATTAATATTTGTATGTCAAATCCTGTAGACTCAACACCTCTATTACGAAAAGATGACAATGTTATAAAAATCAAAGCTGCGTATAAAAAAAATGCAAATTTAGGTGATAGTTTAATTTTCATGATTGTCTTTAAGTATTAAAAGTCGCAAAGTAAGTACAATAATCACTAGCCAGCCTATCAACATTGCAAATGGCACAGCAAAATATCCCATGTAGTTATTTGTAAAAAAAAGAGTTATTAGGGCAAGTACACTTGCAAAAAAACGGTTAGTGAACATGTTTTTTCCAAGACTACAAATATATAAACCGTTCTCTAAAAAGTGGCCAAATATCATGGCTATATAAGCGAGTAAGCACAATGTTATAAGAGATTCTAAATCATCAAATTTGTCCTGAAAAATAATAGAATTGATCATGTCATAATTGTAAACAACCAGTAAATAGTAAGTTAAAGAAAGTGAGGTGCAAATCAAAGTTGCTTTAAATATTGATATTCTTAAAGCTTTTAAACCTTTACTGTAATACCTTTTTGCTAAATCTTTTTTATCAAATGAGTCAATTGCACTTATCAAGACTTGCACTGGTTGTAATAAGTTTCTAGCAACAGCATAAACACCTGCGGCTACAGGCCCCAGTAAAGCACCTGCAAATATTATTAAGAAGTTATTATAGAAACCATACAAAAAACCTCCACACACTTCATATTGTTTTGATTTAAAACGCTTTATAATTTTTAAATAAGAAATATTGTATAGCTTTTCTTTTTTACCAAAGGGCAGTGAAGCAAATAAAAGTGATAGAGGGTAACTATAACTGATGAAATCACTTTCAATAAGTAGCCAACTTAAGGTCACTAAGCTACAAATTAGAAAAAAAACGCTCCACAATATTTTATTATAATTAAGTAACAACCAAGCCGTTCTTTTTTTATATTCGTAATGCCAAGAAAGTATTACATATAAAAATATAAACCCGGAATTAATAATTAATTTCACATCTGAAAACAATGAATATACATAAAACACTAATAAAGCGAACAAAGAAGCTATTAGGCTCGCTGTAAATGATAGTGAGTAAAAGTAGCTGCTTTTATTAAGTGAATATGAAAACTTTGATGTCATCATTGGTATGATTATCAGATTTCTTTGAACACCCTGAAAAAAAACAGCTAAAGCAATACAAATAGAGAATATTCCAAGACTTTCAATAGTCAAAAATTTAGCCATGTACAGAAAAAATAAGAAACTAGAAATTGAAAAGGCAAATTGATCAACCAGTGCAACTAATAACTTATATTTCATTTATGGCCTTTATAATGTCATTAGTTTTATTTGACCAAGTATGGACTGTCATATTTTGCTTATCAGTAATGTTTGTGTTTAAAGCTAATGACAAATTAACCAGAAATGTTTCATGACAATTAGAAATATAAACAGCTTTGCTTTCAAATTCATAACAACCACTAAATTGAGTAGAAACAATCGGTTTACCTGCTGATAAATACTCTTTAAATTTAATTGGGCTACAATATTTTATCCAATCGTTTTGCAACCAATACATTGCAAGCACATCAGCTTTATTAAGATACGAAGGTATCTCCTCCTGTTCCTTTTTACCTAAAAAAATCACGTTTGATGGTAAATTTATATCATTATCTAAGCTCACATCACCAACAAGGTAAAAGTTAACATCTGAATGTTGCGCTGCAGCTTTTAATAACAATTTAATATCGAATGTATGTGAGTCAATTGCTCCTACAAACAATACTTTTTTCGCATTATCATTATTCAATTCATTTTTTAAATTGTAACTTCGTTTATCAAAAAATACATCTGCAATACCATGTGAAATGTGTAAAGCTTTTTTACAGCTGAGCTCTTCGCTATTTTTTAATTCATTTGAGGAGTATATAGTTAGCATCGCACTTTTTTGCAATAATTTAACGTGCTGCTTTATGTATTCAAAATCACCATCACTTAACTCCTCATTCTTATCCGTTCTCTGATAAATAACATCTTTTGATAATTCAAGTGCTGTTTTAGAAACAGTTGGTGTAACTACCCAAATAAGCGGATTGCTCATACCTAGTTGTTTTGCGTACCACTGTATTTGAATCTTCAATAAAAAAGCTGATAATTTTTCAGAACTTTTACCGGGTAAGTAAAATGGTGAATAAACAAAAAAATTGTCGCTAACTTTAACAGCCCCTTTTGCAATACTTTTTAGTTTGCGAATTATTTTATTTAAAATCTTCGAAGATTTTCCTATTGTTGGCACCCTCATTCCAACGGAATTCACAAATAATATTTTTTTATCTTTTGATAGGCATTCCATAACCTTCATATCAAAGTGGCCATGATTGTGATACCACCAATCCTCGCCAGCAAAGCATATTACTCCATCATATTTACTATATTTTTCCATTTTACAAAATCCCGCGGGTATCGATAACAACTTTTGAAGCAAACTCTGTCTTATCTGCAGCTTTAAATTGTTTATGATCAACTAATACTACAACAACATTTGCTTGCTCTAGCGCGCTTTCTAACGACACTAAGCTGACATTTTTATCTACTAGGTTAGCTGGTAGCTCTGAAATGTTTGGCTCTACCGCTAGTATTTCACCAATATTTTTTGCTGCTAATTCTTCAACAATATTTAATGCTGGGCTCTCACGAAGATCGTCAATGTCGGCTTTAAATGAAAGGCCTAAACATGCAATCACTGGGCGTTTAAATTCATCAGCGGCTTTTGCTACTTTTTCAATTACGTAAAAAGGTTTGGCATCGTTAGTTAAGCGTGCTTGTTTTATTATTTTTGCTTCGTCTGGGCAACTTGCAACAATAAACCAAGGATCTACCGCAATACAGTGGCCGCCAACACCTGGGCCTGGATTTAAAATATTTACACGCGGATGGCGGTTAGCAAGCTTAATAAGCTCCCACACATTAATTTTTAATTTGTCACAAATGACTGACAATTCATTGGCAAAGGCAATGTTTACATCGCGAAATGAGTTTTCGGTTAACTTGGCCATCTCAGCGGTACGGGCGTTGGTAATAATACACTCGCCGCGCACGAAAGTTTCGTATAACTTAACGGCTTTTTCGCTACATGCTTTGCTCATACCGCCTATTACACGGTCATTTGATACCAGCTCTTGTAATACATAACCAGGTAAAACACGTTCTGGGCAATGCGCAATATTAATGTCGGCGGCATCGCCTTTATCTTGTGGGAACGTTAAGTCAGGGCGCGCTTCACTCAACCAAGCAGCTAGTTGCTCCGTTGCACCTACAGGTGAAGTGCTTTCTAAAATAACTAAGTTACCTTTTTCAAGCACTGGGGCAATCATTTTTGCAGCCGATTTAATATAACTTAAGTCGGCGCTGTGGTTACCACTTTCGCTGTGAATAAACGGTGTAGGCACAGCTACCATAAACGCATCGGCTTTTTCTGGCGTTGTAGTCGCTCTTAAATTACCAGTAGATACTACGCCGCGAACTATTATGTCGAGATCAGGCTCTACTATGTGTATTTCACCAGCATTAATAGTATTTACTGCTTTCTCACTTACGTCTAAACCAATTACTTTCATACCGCGCGATGCAATAACCGCCGCAGTAGGTAAACCGATATAACCTAAACCAACCACAGAAACTGTTTTAATATTCATTTCACTCTCATTCTTATATTAGTTAATAACCAATTAAATTACGGCTAAATTTTGGAACATATTTTTTTACTGAAATAGCAATTAATATACATATAATAACCACTAAAGATGTAACCCCGAATAGGCAGGTCCATTTGTAAATAAAAGAGTTCTCTATATCATCAATTAAACTAACTCTATTTAAAACTACTAGGAAAAATGGGTGTAAAAAAAACACGGCAAAGCTTGTATTAGTTAACATCATAATCTTACAGTTTTTAAAATTTTCATATCGCGATAAGAAAGCAAGTAACATAAAACACATTAAAATCTTCTGTACATATGATATGTCTATTCTTCCAGTACTAAAAAAAGCCTTATGAAAATTCCCTTGAACACCCATTCCATATTGATAAATAGCTAAAAAGATAATCATGAACAAAAGCCATTTTTCTTTATCTCTAAGTAATTTACAAACATACTCATATTTACAGCTTGTCAGTGCCCCAATCAGATACACAGGCAGGTAATAGATTAACGATTGCAATGGGTTTATATTCGCTAATGGCCTATGTATTAACATTGACAACAAACTAAGTATTATAATAATCAAGCATTGCTTTTTAATATCGAGTTTTAAATAAGTAATAACTAAGGGCGAAATAGAAAACATCAAAGCAATAAAAGGGATATACCAATATGCTATTAGATGTCTACCTGTTAAATAATATTTAAACAATGGAACTATGTACAATTCGAGATAGCTAACATCACTCCCTAAAAAAAAGTCACCATGCGATGGTTTATTTATTAGTACTAATAGAACTACTGGTAAAAAGCTTAATATCAAATAAGGTACTAAGACATTTTTTGTCTTTTTAAGCATAAATTGCTTATAATTGAAGTCTAAAAAAAATACATGGTGAAATAAAAACCCGGATATAAACACAAATAGCGTGGTCCCTCCTGATATCAAGTTTAAAAAAACACCTTCATAAATATTTAATTCCCCTTTAAAAACAATAGGGAAAATATGAACCATAACAATTAGTACTATTGCTAAAGCTCTAAAATTATTTAGTGCATTGATGTACATATTAAATACCTTTAATAATCGCATCAATTATACGCTCACACGCTTTGCCATCACCATAAGGGTTATGTGCACGGCTCATTGACTGATATTCTTGAGCGTTAGTGAGTAAGTTATTCACTTCACTCACTATGCGAGCTTTATCTGTGCCTACTAATTTAACTGTACCTGCTTCTACCGCTTCTGGGCGTTCTGTGGTGTCACGCATAACAAGTACAGGTTTACCTAGGCTTGGCGCTTCTTCTTGAACACCACCTGAGTCGGTTACGATTATGTGAGCTTGATTCATTAAGTACACAAATGGTAGGTAGTCTTGCGGCTCGATTAAATGCACATTAGCAACATTTTTTAGTATGCGATTTACTGGTTCGCGTACATTAGGATTTAAATGCATTGGGTATAAAATTTGTGTATCTGGGTGCGCAGTTGCAATTTCTACCAATGCCTCACAAATTCGCTCAAAACCGCCACCAAAGCTCTCACGGCGGTGCCCTGTAACTAAAATAAGCTTTTTAGTTTCATCGAGTTCTGGAAATTTAGCTTTTAGAGTTGAAATTAAAGCGCTGTCGGTTTTTACTTTATCAACCACTTGTAATAATGCGTCAATAACGGTGTTACCAGTAATTACGATATCGTCAGCACTTACCGCTTCATTGAGTAAGTTTTGCTGCGATGTTTGCGTTGGTGCAAAATGCAGCTTTGTAATAGCACCAGTAAGCTTGCGGTTACCCTCTTCTGGCCATGGTGAACTTAAGTTGCCTGTTCGTAAACCTGCTTCTACGTGCCCCACTGGAATTTGCTGATAAAACGCCGCTAAACTTGCAGATAAAGTAGTACTGGTATCGCCATGAACAAGCACTAAATCTGGTTTAAACTCTTCAAGAATAGGTTTTAGACCTAACAAAATATTTGTTGTTACATCGTATAAGCTTTGACCCGGTTTCATAATGTTCAAATCGTACTCGGGTACAATCTCAAAAAGGTCTAAAACTTGGTCAAGCATTTCGCGATGCTGAGCAGTAACACATACTTTTGCGTCAATACCGTCTGCTTCATTTAGCGCTTTAACTAGCGGTGCCATTTTTATTGCTTCAGGTCGTGTACCAAAAATACTTAATACTTTAATAGCCATGATTTCCCTTTAATTTTTTACTAACCGGTTTTGCATAACTTTATGCATTTGCCATTAATTGCTTAACACGCTTTGTAAACTCTTCACCTATTAGGTTTGATTGCATTGCATACTCTACATTTGCAAGCATATAACCCAGTTTTGAGCCGCAGTCGTGCGACTTACCTTTTAAATGATACGCTTCAATTGTTTCAAGGTGACGTAACTGCAGTAATGCATCTGTTAATTGAATTTCGCCGCCTGCGCCTGGTGGCGTAAATTCGAGCAAATCCCAAATAGCAGGCGACACAACATATCGCCCTGTTATGGCTAAATTGCTTGGCGCTTCGTCATTGTTTGGTTTTTCAACCATGTTGGTAATGGCTGCATTTTCGCCTGGGGCAATATTTTTACCCGCTAAATCAACTACACCATAGTTGTGCACTTCTTCATGTGGGACAGGCTCAACCATAATTTGGTTATGCTGGGTGCGCTCAAATCGGCCGATCATTTGCGTTAAGTTATCAACCTTTAGGTTCGACTTATATTGATCGATAATGACGTCTGGCAACAAAATAGCAAAAGGGTTATTGCCAATGATTGGGCGAGTTTCAAGTATTGCGTGGCCTAAGCCTAACGGCGCTGATTGACGAACCGAAATAATGCTTACATCTCGCGGGATTATTGAACGAACTTCTTCTAGCAAGCTGCGTTTTACACGGGCCTCTAGGGTCGCTTCTAGCTCAAAGCTGGTATCAAAGTGATTTTCTATTGCGTTTTTAGATGCATGAGTTACCAGTACAATTTCTTTAATACCGGCTTTTACTGCTTCAGTTACAACATACTGGATAAGAGGTTTATCGACTAGCGGAAGCATTTCCTTTGGCGTTGCTTTGGTGGCTGGTAGCATACGCGTACCTAAACCTGCAACAGGCAAGACTGCTTTTAATACTTTCACTTCAATTCCTTTTATCGTTTTTTTATTTTTCGTAGAAACTTATTGATGCTGTTGCTAAATTTAAGCATGTGTTTTAAGTGCTACTGTCCGTATGGGCGGGTATTATACACACCAGATAAATTCGCTCAATACAAAAAAGCAGCCTTTTAGATTGTTTTGTGTTAATGGGTTGTTAATTTAAGGGTGGGTGCACTTTTTATAACCTATCATTTTAGTTTCAATGGGAATATAATTACCGCGTTAATTTTTTAGGGATGGGCTTTGTGCGGGTAGGAATTTGCATAATTATACTAGTGTCTTTTTTTGCTTGTGCACAAGACATGCTTTTACATTTGCGTAATAGCGATATAATTACCCGTGCCAAACAGTTTTATGGTGATGCTGGCCACCAAAGAATAAAAAACTGGCTGAGTTTTATAGATGACTCTGCCGACAAAAGCGAATGGCAAAAAATTCATTTAGTTAATGACTTTTTTAATAAGCATATAAAGTACAAAACCGATGACGAGCTTTGGCAAAAAAAAGATTATTGGGCCACGCCACTAGAAAGCTTAGGGGTGGGTATGGGTGACTGTGAAGACTATGTTATTGCAAAGTATTTTACTTTAATAGCCTTAGGAATCCCTGAAGAAAAAATACGCTTTATGTATGTACGCCAGCGTACGGTTAATCAACCTCACATGGTGCTTATATACTTTGAACAACCTAATCAAATACCGCTAGTACTTGATAATTTTAATACAAAATTGGTACCTGCCAGTAACCGTGGTGATTTAAAACCTATATATAGTTTTAATGGCCAAGGTTTATGGTTAGCCAAGTCGAAAGGGTTAGGTAATAAGGTTAAAAATAGTCGTGGTGTTTCTGCTTGGAACACCATGCTTGAGCGAATTGAACAAGGTGAGCTTGCGCCCGCCAACGATAACAATAAAGGAACTAGTAGTTATGTCTCGACTCTTTAAATATGGATTGAGTTTAAAGACTCAAGTATATGGCTTGATCATTTTAATTTCGATAATTTCGTTTTGTGTACGCGTTATTACCGACGTTGATACAACCCGTAATTACTTACAAACGCAAATGGCTAGCCACGCGCAAGATACCGCTACCAGTTTAGGCCTTTCTATCTCTCCTTATTTAGAAGACGACAGCCTAATGATTGCCGAGACGATGGCAACCGCTATTTTTGACTCTGGTTACTATAGCCAAATTAAATTTACTGACGTGCAAAACAACATCGTTTTTGAATTACAAAACCCTAAGCGTGTAGAGTCTGTTCCTAGCTGGTTTATAGGTGCTGTTGAACTAAGTGCACCAACTATGCATTCTGAAATAAATAATGGCTGGATGATGGCCGGCACCCTTGATGTAACCAGCCATACTGGGCAATCGTATTTAACCTTGTGGCAGCACACCTTGCGCAGCTTATACAGCTCGTTTTTACTCTTAGCAGCGTCACTGGCAATTGCATTTTTAATATTACGTGCGGTATTTAAGCCACTACAAGCAGTCGAAAACCAAGCGATGCTAGTAACACGGAAGCGTTTTACCTTAAATAAAGAAATACCGGTTGCTCGAGAACTTCGCACTGTTACACAAGCCATTAATAACATGGTTTTAAACCTACAAAGTACGTTTGATTCACTAACAAAACAAACTCAAGCACTTACCGAAGAGGTATACATAGACTCGTTAACGGGGTTAGGTAACCGCAAGTCGTTTGAAAACCACTTTAATTCAGTTGTTAATAATATTACTGACGATACACCCATTACCGCAATGATGCTTACCTTGCCCTCGTTAAATAATATTAACCAAGTTGTAAGCTATCAAGATGGCGATCAGCATGTATTAGATGCAGCAAAAATACTTAAACAGCTTGCTGATGAGTTACCAAATTCATCTTTATTTAGGCTCAACGGCGGAACGTTCGTTTTATTAGCCCCGTATGATGTTTTATTTTTCAGTAAAGCTCGCTTAGATGTGAGTGATAAGTTAAGTCAAAAAGAAAATAGCTCACACATTAATGGTTACGCTAATTTAGCCATAGTTGGCATTGAGCAAGGCGCTGCCTTGGGTGAAGTGTTGTCGTTACTTGATACTAGTTGCACTATTGGCGAAGATGCTACATTAGACAATACCGATAAAGAGTCATTATTTAGTGTTAACCAATGGCGTACTTTAATTAAGTCGATTATCAATGCGGGTGAAGTGAGCTTTTCAGTGCAGCCCGTAAAGCAAGCTAATAAAACTGACTCTCAATGTTATTTTGAAGTATTTGCCCACTTTATTCATGAGGGTGAAAAAGTAAATAATGGCCACTTATTCGCCATGGCTGAAAAGTTAAATTTAACCGAAGAGCTCGATAAAAAAATTATACGAAGCTTTGTAGATATAAAAGAACATTACCCTAATGATGTATTTGCACTTAATATTAGCAAGGCATCGTTGTACTCAACTGACTTTATACAATGGCTCACCCTTTATTCGCACACTAAACCCGTTATTAAAACAAACCTTGTATTCGAACTGCATGAAATTGGTTTGCTCTATAATGTGCACGTAGCTTCGTTACATATAGATGCAATTAAAGAGCTGGGTATTAATGTATGTATTGAACACTTTGGCACTAGCTTAACGTCGTTCAGGTATTTACAAGGTCTTGATATTGAGTATGTAAAAATTGATGGTAGTTATATTCAAGATTTAGTAACTAACCCACAAAGCCAGTTTTATATTCAAACAGTTAATAATATTTGTCATGGTTTTGGTATTAAAGTTTTAGCCTGTTTAATTGAAAAAACTGAAACGTTAGAGATACTCGAATCCTTGGGATGTGATGGGGTACAAGGTAATTTAATACTGTCACCATCAAAAATTATTAAATCTAATGAAAATGGCGTAAATAAAGAGTTTACTTTTTGCGCCGATGCGCTAAAATTTTGCAATTAAAACTCAACCTAGGGACGAGAAATGAAAAAATTACTTTTAGCTGGCTTAGTAGCTAGCGCAACAGCTCTTACTGCTCTTCCAACCCATGCACAAACGGATAACGATGCTGTGGTTCAAGAAGTGAGCATAAATAACATTATTGATATTCTTAATAACGCTACCGCAGATACTTCATCTGAGCAATTACGCGAAGACTTAGTGGAAGCTATTAAACGTATTTGTAAAAACAAAGAAAAAGTTGAATTAGAAGAGAAATTACTAAATGCCGCGTGTAGCGCTGCAGACATTGATGCGATGGTTGCAGCTGTTGTTGCCCAATTTGGTGCAGATAACCCGTTAATTTCTGACTTTTTATCTGCACTTACGGCTGCAGGTTTAGACTCTGATGCAATTACACTTGCTGCAATTACTGCAGGTGTTGATGCAACCACTGCTTCTGAAGCGACCGCTGCAGGCCCTGGTGTAGGTCAACCTGCTCCGCCAGTAGGCAGTTTACCAACATTACCAACACCTCCAGGCTCTGGTGGTACAGGTGGTGATAACGGTATATCTGAAGTCGGTAACTAGTTTTTACCATAAGTATATTTAAACGCAGCCTATTGGCTGCGTTTTTACTTTGTTTGAGTTTATTTTGAATCGTTTTATATTTTTTTTAATTTGTTTGATCCTATTTTTACTTCCTCTTCCTTTAGGTAGTTACCGACCTTGGGCAATTTTAGCTATTGGCATTTTAACTAGCTTTACCTTTATTACCCATCTTACCCACAGTGTGTTAAATAACACCCAACCGCTGTTTCCGCCTCGCTATTCCTGGCCACTATTTTTTACTCTAAGTGCAGTTATTTTAGTGTGTGGTATACAGCTGTTTGGCGTGAGTGTTGATGCATTTCAAACCAAACAAATGTTATTAAAAACCTGCTTTTTAATCATGCTGAGCTGGTTAATATTTAACTACTGCAATAGTGCAGAGCGAATTAAAAAGTTAATTTATGCTGTTATTTGTGCCGGTGTATTTCAGGCGTTGTACGCTAGTTATTTAAACTTATCTCCCGATATAGTAAGCCCTTTATTTGGCTACAAACATACAGATCGTGCAATTGGTACTTTTACCTACTCTAACTTTTTAGCTAACTATTTAGCATTGTGCCTATGTTTAGGCATTGGTGTTTTAATTAGCGAACTAAAACGCACTAACAACGGCTATAAACCTACTTTAAAGCAAACATTACGTGCTTGGGCGGAAGTATTATTGAGCTCTAAAATAATTTTACGTATATCCCTAATTATAATTATTGTGGCGCTTATTTTAACTCGTAGCCGCATGGGTAATTCGGCCTTTTTTATAGCCTTAATTATAGTGAGCTTACTGGCGCTTTTTGTTTATAAGCAAAAGCCTAAAGCCTTTAAATTGCTGATTGTGAGCTTTTTCATTATTGATTTAATCATTATTGGTGCTATTTTCGATGTAGAGAAAGTAAAACAACGTATTAGCGAAACCAGCTTGCAATCAGAAACACGAGATGAAGTTGTACGTGACTCCATTCCACTGATTTTAGATAACCCAATATTGGGCTCTGGTGGCGGTACTTTTTATACTGCGTTTCCTGCGTATCAATCTGAGCCCTACTCTGGCTACTACGACAATGCGCATAACGATTATGTACAATTTGCAGTTGAGCTAGGTATTCCTGCCACAGCGTTATTAGGACTGCTGGTGCTTTATTGTTTGTGGTTATGTATTAATACTATGCGAACGCGTAAGACGGCGCTTTATCAGGGGGTGGCGTTTGGTTGTGCTACGGCCATAGTAGCCATGATGCTACATTCGTCGGTTGATTACTCCTTACAAGCCGGCGCAAACTCGATGTTGTTTATAGTGGTGTTATGTTTAGCTATATTAACCAATAAGTTACCGGCACCAAAACGGATTAAAAAAAGACGAAGTTAACGGGCTGCGGGGAGCGGGTTACGAGCCTAATACCCTCATACTTTAAACATGCGCGAGGTAAACTCCCGCCTACGAATAAGGGTAACATAGCGGTTTATTGTAGGCGGGGCTTTATGCCGCGCAAAGAAATTATTAACAAAGAGAGTTAAGAGACGCTGCGCTTTTGGATATTTACCCCCAACTCGAAGCTCGTCGCTCATCGCCCGTCGCCCGTCGCCCGTCGCTAACGACATTAAAAAATGACGCGACATAAAGTCGCTGCTACAAGTTGGCAATAATATCGACCTAATTCTTGTATTAAATCACTGCTCTTCTAAATCAAATTCGGTGGTGTGGCCGTCGCCGTGGATTAGTTGGTACCTTGCTAAATTACCCGCTTCAAGCGTGACTAAGCTAATCGCTGAATCGCTTACTAAGTACTTTTGCCCTTTGCCTTTAGTTTGGTGTTTGTCTACTTCCATATGCCAGCGTTTGGTAAAAAAGTTAAGTGGGCTTTTGGGGCCGTATAAAATAGAGTCGAGCTTATCGAGTATATTTATTAGCTTGCGTGGAAACTCATTTTTAATGCCACTGGCTGTCAGTTGCCAAATTCTGTTGGGATGATCGCCAAAACGCTTTTGCACTGAAAAACAAAACGAATAGTGTACATCGCCCGATAAAATCAGCGTTTCGTTTGGGGTGTCGGTGCGCCTAAAGGTGTTGAGTAACTTTTTGGCTGAGCCTTCGTGGGCCATCCAGTTTTCTACATCAACCATCAGTGGTTGCCCACACATATTAAACACCGCTTGAATTGCCTCTATCGATTTAACCCCAAACACGGGAGCAGGCGATACAATAATTACTTGGTCATGGCTTAATAGGCTTTCTTCTAGCTCTGTGAGACGTTCCCAATCAAGTAAGCCTGAGGGTTCATTAAAGTTTTGCTCATTACGCCAACGATGCGTACGGGTATCGAGCACCACCACTTTAGGAATGGTCATTAGCTCGTAATGCCAATGGTTAAAATCGTTAAGGTGCTTATCAAACGCTTTAAATTGCCATTGCATATCGCCGGCTAAACAGTCGTTAAAAGGGCCAAGTAACGATCCGGTTTTTTGCAGTGCGTCGTTGCCCATTCCCTGAAACAACCAATAGCTCGCTAAGCCATTATTTACAATACGCTTGCTGCTGGGGTTTTGATTAATGGCTTGCTCCCACCCTGCGGTGAGGTTCCAATCATCGGTTACATCATGGTCATCAAACATCATTAAGGTAGATACATTGGCAAACAATCGCTCTACCTCTGCTAAACCTTGTGCATAGTCGATTAATGCGGTTTTTTCTGCATTAAATAGCGCTTGATTTTTTCCGTTACCACCTGAGTAACTTAAGTTATTTAGGTCAATGTATTGCCATGCTTGGCTACTAAAATTGAGTAAATACAGTGCTACGAACTCTTCAAAATGAATCAGATGATTATACGCTTTTACACTAGAAAAATGCGGTTCGTCCTTTTTTAACCAATAGCCAATACCTAGTTTTGAGCGGTTTTTCCATGAGGTAGTTGGCAACAAGTAATGGCGACCATACAACTGTTCTGCAATTTCAGCGGGTAAATCTAAATCAAGTGGCTGCTCTTTATAAACACCCAAGTGCTTAATTAGCTGATGTATCGCTAATAACATGGGGCCAGCTACATCGTCAGCATAAATTTGATCGCCCGAAAGCAATAATAACTGTGCCCCCTGCTGTTCATTACTTCGCTGAAAGGCTTGCCAATGGCTTGAACTTACTAGGCTGTCTTTTGCAGGATGATGCGCATTGCGGCACGAGCCATGTAATATTTGCGTTAGTTTTTTGGGGATCACAAATTCAGGTAATGGCTGATTGTTAAAGCTAAATGCTGATAAATCAACAGGGGTGTCATCAAAAAATAGTTGGTATGATAATAATGTATCGCGCGGGAACTGACTGTTTATAGGTTTAATTACCACAAACTGTAAGAATAAATGCTCCCCTAGCCTTATGGTGTCTTGTTCGCTATAGCACTCGTAGCCAATTAGCTCTACACGGCAATTTACTGGCTTTGAAGTAGCAAACTGAATACATACTGCGGTTTTTTCTGCTCGGCGCACCATGGGCCCCATAATTAACAGCGGGTGTTGCACCGAGAGAGTCGTCATGAGGTTAGCCTTTAGCTGCTAATTTAAATAAAGAGTAAAAGTTATCAGTAGTGGCTTTTGCCAACTCGTTAAAGCTAACGCCTTTGAGTTCACTAATGTAATAAGCCACGTCTTCAACATACGCTGGCTGATTAGTTTTACCACGATATGGGACTGGTGCTAAATAAGGCGAGTCGGTTTCAATAAGCAGTCGATCAAGAGGAATTTGCTTTACTACCTCTTTAAGCTCTACCGCATTTTTAAAGGTCACAATGCCTGAAATAGAAATATAAAATCCCATATCAATGGCTTTTTTGGCCATATCCCAATCTTCAGTGAAACAGTGCAATACTCCACCGCAATTTTCTGCTTTATGTTCACGCATTAAATTAATAGTGTCGGCACGGGCATCACGAGTATGAATAATAAGTGGCTTTTGTAATTCATTAGCTACCTCAATATGGCCAACAAAACTCGCTTGTTGCACTGCATGGGTGTCTTTTGCGTAGTAATAATCAAGCCCAGTTTCACCTATGGCTACTACTTTGTCGTGTGAGGCTAAATCAATTAATTGCTGTTTGTTGAGTGCGTCTTTTTGATCCAGTGGATGCACGCCACATGACGCAGACACGTCATCGTAATGCTTAATTTGCTCTAGCATATTGGGGAACTGATCAAGTGTGACACTGACACATAAAAAGTGCTCTACTTTTTTAGCGCGTGCATTATCAAGTACTTGGTCTAGGTTTAAATCAAGTTTATCAAAATCAAGGCGGTCTAAATGGCAATGAGAATCTACAATCAAAATAAGGCCTGTTTTTACTACATGGTATAAGTTGGATTGCCGGAGTTTAACATAGTCCCCAGCAGTTTTTCGATCTTCGCGTTTAGATTGGTTTTATCATCTAAAAAGCTAATGCCGATCCCCGGTGGATTTGAGCTCTGAGCGCCTTGTGGAGTGACCCACGTAACCTTTCCGGTTACCACGTCATCTTCTAGCGCGTCAGGTAAGGTAACGCGTAAGGCAAGTGAATACCCAGGTTCATAACGCATATTGGTGCGTACAAATAACCCACCTTTTTTTAAAAAAGGCATGTAACAGCGATATAGTTCATCAAGGTCGTCTATATCTACTAATAGCTCTTGCATATCTAGTCCTTTTTATTGGTTACGTAATGTATACGCTAGTCGTGATACCGCAAGCGGTAAATTTAACCCAAGTATTTGTATGTTATTCTGTAAAAAATCATTCAGCGCTTGCTGAGCTACTTGATAAGAGTCAAAACTCATGCCATTTAAAAGCTGTTGTTTGAGCTGCTCACTTAAAAATAAAGTAAAAATACGAACAAGCTCGGGCTGTTTATTTATTATATCGACTAACGCATTGAAATTATGGCTTTGTTTAAACTCAGTTGCAAATTTATAAAGCGTATCAATATTTTCTAGCTGATTTTGCTGTTGCCACTGCTTTACTTGCAATGGTTGGCTATAAAATAACGACAACCAGGTATAGTTAGGCACATCCAAACTACTTAACCATTGTTGTGCTAATTGGTTATTGGTTACTTTAACCTCGGTTTTAGCACAGCGGCTTAAAATAGTCGCTGGTAACTGCGCCACTTGGCTGGTTGTCAGGATTAAAAACCGACTATTACTTGGCTCTTCAAGGGTTTTTAATAACGCATTAGCGGCTGCGGTGGTCATTTTTTCGCAGTTTTGAATAATCGCTACTTTATTGCCATTTTGAGCCGCGGACTGGTGCATAAAATCGCTTATGCCGCGAATATCATCAACACCTATGCTTTGCCCTTCTACTTGGGTAATGCGTTTGTCTGGGTGTGTACCCGCTAAGTTTAATGAGCAACTTTTACATTGCCCACAAGGTCTTAGTACGCTAGTGGGGCTACTTAACTGTGCTTGCGTATTTTGGCATAACAAACTGTTTGCAAGTTGCTCACTTAGTTCAAATTTGCCAACCCCAATGGGCCCACAAAACAGTTGCGCATGATGAAAACGTTGCGCTTTATAGCTTTGAGTTAAGCGTTGCTCTACCTCATTAAGCCACGGCAATGCCATATTATTTTAACCCTGAAAAAAACGTGCGTAGTACATTGGTAATATCACGGTGCACTTTATCGATGCTTTGGTTGGCATCAACTGTTTTTATGCTGTCGTCATCATTTGCAAGCTCAATGTAACGCATACGGGTGCGCTGAAAAAACTCAATAGCTTCTTGCTCAATTCTATCTAGCTCACCACGGCCTTTTGCACGTTCAAGGCCAATAACAGGGTCTATATCTAAGTAAATAGTTAAATCGGGTTTTAAACCTTTTAACACCATAGACGATAACGACGCTAACGTGTTTGCACTAATTCCTCGCCCACCGCCTTGATACGCCTGTGACGATAAATCGTGACGATCAGCCAATACCCACTGGCCTTGTTCAAGCGCTGGGTTGATCACATTATGCATTAGTTGTGAACGCGCGGCATACATAATTAGTAGCTCAGTTTCAAAAGCTATTTCTTCTTGGTGTTCTGCTTTTACTAAAGTACGTAACGATTCAGCCAGTGGTGTTCCACCGGGTTCGCGCACATTGATAAAATCAACATGGTGATGATTTAAAAAGTCTTGGCACAGGGCAATGGCGGTAGATTTACCCGCGCCCTCTAGGCCTTCTATAACTATAAATTTTGGTTTCATAAACACTAATTCTTTTTATTTAAAATATACTGGTTAACCGCCGCATTATGTTGTTTTAATGTGGTTGAAAACTGATGGCTACCATCGCCTTTGGCTACAAAGTAAACATACTCGCTTTTGGGCGGGTTTACCGCCGCTAAAATGGCTTCTTTGGAGGGCATGGCAATCGGTGTGGGCGGTAATCCGTTAATACGATAGGTATTATACGGCGTGTAATTCCTTAGGTCTTTACGTTTGATATCGCCGTCAAAATCTTCGCCTAGTCCATATATTACGGTTGGGTCGGTTTGTAAGCGCATATTAGTATTTAAGCGATTAATAAACGCCGAAGCAATTAACGGGCGCTCACTGGCAAGCGCGGTTTCTTTTTCGATAATAGAAGCCATGATCAGGGCTTCATAGGCGGTATTGTAAGGTAAATCACTTGCCCGTTGCTGCCATGCATCTGCCAATGTTTGCTGCATTTTTTGCGCTGCGCGTTTTAATAAACTACTCGCGCTGTCGTTACTATGATAATGATAAGTATCGGGAAACAACCACCCTTCAAGGTGAGTTTGCTTGCCGATTATTTGCTCGCCAAGCTGTTCGAGTTTTAAATCGTTTTGTAAATGTGGAGCAATTTTTACCGTATTTAATACATCTCTAAGTGCCTGACCTTCAATAATGGTAAAGCTAAAACTAATTTGCTCACCTTGGTTTATTTTTTTTATGTTGTTTATTACGCTATCTGCGCTCAACTCATACAAACCCGCTTTTAAATCGGTCAAGGTTGGGTCGAGTTTAGCTAATATTTGAAACCGCCAGCAATCTTCAAGCCACTGCTGTTGTTGCCACTGACGACATAACTTATTAAAACCGGTGCCTTTTTCAACTTTAAATTGAGTATTAGTATCTAATTTTAATGGCGTTTGAATGGTTGCTTGTAATTGCTGGTAGCCAATCACAGAGCTAAAAAAAGCCAGTAGTAATACTGATAATATAACTTTTAACACTAAGCCTCCTTGGCTAATAACTCGTTTAGTAATGATTGACTATGCGCAATATCAAAACAGTGCTCACCTATACTTTTGACGGGCACAATTTTCATTAAGCTGTTACATACAAATATGGCGTCTGCTTGGGTTAGGTCATCAACGCTGACAGTTTTAAATTCAACGGTTAATTTATCACATAAAGATTGCAGAAAAACACCTTTAATGCCGCATTCATCGAGCCTTGGGCTAAATACTTTATTATTTTTTATTGCAAAAATATTAGCCGCTGAGGTTTCAATTACATTGTTGTTGTAATCAAGCACTAACGCATCATCGCTGTGCTGAGTTTGTAGGGCATTTTTGATCAGTACTTGTTCAAGCCTATTTAAAGTTTTAAGTCCAGCTAAATGAGGTTGAACGGCCAGCTTAATCGGGCTAATAGCTAAGCTAATTCCCGAATCTGTTAAGCTGTTGTAATGATCTGGATAAGCTAAAACACTCACAATAATGTTTAAATTACATTCACTTGGTGGCGCATAGCCTCGCCCGCCCTCGCCTCGTGTTACCACGATTTTAACAACCGCTTGCGCCTGTGATGCTACTTGCTGAGTAATGTGCGATTCAAGAGCAGTAAACTCAAGCGCCGGAAAAGCTAAACGCTGCGCACATTCAATTAAACGTGTTCTGTGATAAGCCCAATGCTCAACCTGTCCATCAGTAACCATTGCGGTGGTAAAAAAGCCATCGCCATAATTTAAGCCCCTATCATGGGTGCTTATGCTACTGGTTTCGTTTGCTGCTATTATTGTTTGCATATTTTTTTACACATAAAAAAACCCAGTTAAACAACTGGGTTCTTATTGTCGTTCGTTGTTAAAAAAGATTATACCTTTTTAAACAGTAACGAGCCATTAGTACCACCAAACCCAAATGAGTTACACAAAGCGTAATCAAGTTTAGCATCACGTGCTGTATGCGGTACGTAATCTAAATCACAGCCTTCATCTGGGTTATCTAAGTTAATCGTTGGCGTCACTTTTTGCTCGGTCAACGATAAAATAGATACTATCGACTCAACAGAGCCCGCCGCTCCAAGTAAGTGACCCATCATAGATTTAGATGAACTTACCATTACATCTTTAGCTGAATCACCAAAAATAGTTTTAACCGCTGACGTTTCTGCTTTGTCGCCCGCATGAGTAGACGTACCATGTGCATTGATGTAGCCAACTTGCTCTGCATTTACTTGCGCATCATTTAATGCGTTTTCCATAGCCAGAGCTGCACCTGCGCCATCTTCTGGTGGTGAGGTCATGTGGTACGCATCACCACTCATACCAAAACCAACAAGTTCTGCATAAATTTTAGCGCCACGTGCCTTCGCGTGTTCGTATTCTTCAACAACCACCACACCGGCACCATCAGAAAGCACAAAACCGTCGCGGTCTTTATCCCACGGACGAGACGCTGCTTGTGGATCGTCATTACGCGTTGAAAGCGCACGTGCGGCATTAAAACCACCCATTCCAATTGGTGTACAGGCTTTTTCTGCGCCACCGGCAACCATTGCATCGGCATCGCCGTAGGCAATCATACGAGCGGCATGGCCAATGTTGTGCAGGCCTGTAGTACATGCCGTTACAATTGAAATATTAGGACCACGTAAGCCGTGCATTATAGATAAATGACCCGAGATCATATTAATAATGGTAGACGGTACATAAAACGGCGATAACTTACGTGGGCCGCTGTTTAATAATTTTATGTGGTTTTCTTCAATGAGGGTTAAGCCACCAATGCCTGAACCCACCGCTACACCTATGCGTGTTGCGTTTTGTTCAGTGACTTCGAGGCCAGAATCTTGAAAAGCTTGAACACCCGCTGCAATGCCATACTGGATAAATAAATCCATTTTTTTAGCATCTTTTGGTGACATATAAGCCGATGCATCAAAATCATTGATTAAACCAGCGAAGTGAGTACCAAATTTTGATGTATCAAAGTGGGTAATATTTTGAATACCACTTTTAGCATCTAATAAGCCTTGCCAGGTTGATTGAACATCATTGCCTAGCGGCGTCAACATTCCTAAGCCAGTTACGACGACACGACGTTTAGCCACGGTTTGCCTCCAATAAGGAATTATTATTATACCAATTAACTTAGCTCAGTTTATTTCAGCGTTAACGCTGTTGCTAGTTATGTTATTAGTATGGGGGATGATCATACCCAAGCTACCTCAAAGTGCGAGTCTCAAACCAATAACCAACGCTGAGCAATAACAATTTAATTGCTGATGATGAGTGAGGGTTTGGAATTGAATCATGTACTTTGAGGTGGTTTGGATATAAAGATTAAAGGCAGCGAATGCTGCCCTTAATTTGCGATTAATTACTCAGCGTGAGCTGTAACGTAATCGATTGCAGATTGTACTGTAGTGATCTTTTCAGCTTCTTCATCTGGGATCTCAGTGTCGAACTCTTCTTCAAGAGCCATTACTAATTCAACAGTATCAAGAGAGTCTGCACCTAGGTCATCAACGAATGAAGCTTCGTTTTTAACTTCTTCTTCTTTAACACCTAGCTGTTCGATGATAATTTTCTTTACGCGTTCTTGGATATCGCTCATTCTTCTTTCCTTTATTAAAAACGCCAATGCGTTATTTTCAGATTGCGGCGTAGTTTACGTCCGATAATTCTCTGATTCAATCTTTTGACCATAAATAATTTGCTGGTCAAACCTCTTGAGTGTTTATTTTATCTTTTATCGCTTATTTTCACAGCGATTTCAAGTATGTTTAAAGCAAGTTTGCGAAAAATTCAATATTTTTTAGCAAACCCGCATGCAATTTATAGTTTATTTAATTCGCATTGCGAACTTAAACCATATACATCGCACCATTTACATGCAAAGTTTCACCTGATACATACGCAGCGGCGTCAGATGCTAAATAACATACTGCAGCTGCAATCTCATCTGGCTGACCTAAACGACCCGCAGGTACGTTTGCAAGCGTTGCTGCTTTTTGCTCATCTGTCAAATCATCGGTCATGTCTGTTTGAATAAAACCAGGTGCAACCACGTTTACTGTAATACCACGAGAGGCTACCTCACGCGCTAGTGATTTAGAAAAGCCGATAACACCCGCTTTAGCAGCTGCATAGTTGGCTTGACCCGCATTACCCATAGTTCCCACTACTGAGCCGATATTGATGATACGGCCGTTCTTTTTCTTCATCATTGGGCGAAGTACGGCCTTAGATAAACGGAAGATAGAGCTTAAGTTGGTATCGATAATATCGTCCCACTCATTTTCTTTCATGCGCATCAATAAATTATCGCGCGTAATACCTGCATTATTTACTAATACATCAATATCACCTAAATCGGCTTTAATTGCCGCTAATGTCGCCTCAATCGATGCAGGATCAGTTACGTTTAACGCATAGCCCTTACCGTTATCACCTAAGTACTCACTAATATTAGCCGCACCCGACTCGCTTGTTGCCGTGCCCGCTACTTTTGCGCCTTGCGCTACTAATGTGTTTGCAATAGCTTTACCAATACCACGGCTAGCGCCAGTGATCAGGACAACTTTGCCCTCTAAAGAAAATAAATTACTCATTTTATATACTCTTATTTAGCTGAATCGATTGATGCAAGGTCGTTAACTGAACCACACACCATCGCTTTATCAATACGTTTTGCAAGCCCGGTTAGTACTTTACCAGGACCAAATTCATAACTTTGCGTTACACCTTGTGCAACCAGTGCTTGTACCGTTTCGGTCCAACGTACTGGGCTATATAACTGGCGTACTAATGCCTCTTTAATTGCATCTGCTGAACCTTCAGCCTTTACATCAACATTATTAATTACATCACACTTAGGTGTATTAAATGTTAAAGCGGCTAAATCGGCGGCTAATTTTTCTGCGGCTGGTTTCATTAGTTCACAATGTGACGGTACACTTACCGATAATGGCAGTGCACGTTTTGCTCCGGCTTCTTTACAAGCAACAGAGGCTCTATCAACTGCATCTTTATGACCGGCAATAACCACTTGCCCTGGCGAGTTATAGTTTACTGGAGAAACCACTTCACCTTGTGCCGCTGCTGCACAAGCGGCTTTAATTTCATCGTCGCCTAAACCAATGATTGCGGCCATAGAACCTACACCAGCAGGTACGGCTTCTTGCATGTATAAACCGCGATTTTCAACCAGTTTTACGGCTTCGCTTAAACTGATCACATCGCTACATACTAAAGCTGAATACTCACCCAAGCTGTGACCTGCCATAACAACGTCTGCATCTGGGTTTGCAGCTAACCAATGACGATAAATAGCCACGCTTGCGGTTAATAATGCAGGCTGAGTACGGTGTGTTTGATTTAGTTTTTCTTCTGGACCGTTAAGTACAAGGTCTGCTAGGTCGTAACCAAGTGCGGTTGAAGCATCTGCAAATGTAGCTTTTACTATGTCAGAACTCGCTAGTAGCTCTTGTAACATACCCACAGTTTGCGAGCCTTGACCTGGAAAAAGAAGTGCAATTTTTTGTGCCATAATTTGCTCTTATAATTAAACAAAATAAATAATGTGTAACACGGCACGTTAACTGTTATTCAACCGCCGTGTCTTTAGAATGTGTTTTTTCGAAAATAGCAGCTATTTTATCTGGAAGTTGACGTTCTACTTCTTTCACTGCTTCGTCGATTGCAGCATGAAATGCTTTAGCTGAGGCATTTCCATGACTTTTAACAACAATACCGCGCAATCCTACCAGAGAAGCGCCGTTATACTGGTCGGGGTTCACTCTTTTATAGAGTTTTTTTATGATTGGCGCCAACATAAACGCCATACACTTGTAAACGACGTGCTTTTCGAGGGCACGGGTAAACTTTTTCATGATAAGTTTAGCAATGCCTTCACAGGTTTTAAGTGCAACATTGCCAACAAAGCCTTCACAGACAATAACATCGGCCTTGCCAGAAAAAATATCACTGCCTTCACTGTAACCAATATAATTAATCAGCTCGCTTTGTTGCATTAATTGTGCGGCTTGCTTAATTTCTTCGTGGCCTTTTATATCTTCAGCACCAATATTCAATAAACTCACTTTAGGGTTATCGCAGCCAAGTGCTTGACCTGCAACCACTGATCCCATAATGCCAAACTGATACAACATTTGTGCATCACAATGCACGTTGGCGCCTAAATCGAGTAGGTAAACGGGGTTTTTACGTTCAGTAGGTACAGCAGAGATAAGTGCGGGACGTTTAACCCCTGGAAGCATTTTTAATACGTAATGCGCCATAAAAAATAGCGCCCCTGTATTGCCAGAGCTAACACAGGCTTGCGCTTCACCCGATTTAACTAAATCAAGGGCAACTCGCATGGAGGAATCTTTTTTTGAGCGTACAGCAACAGCGGGTTCGCAGGCATTGGTAACAACGTCGTTACAATGGCGGATTATTAATCTGGGATGAGAAAGTGAATCGAGTGATTCTAATTGTTTAGCTATTACTTGCTCGTTGCCACATAAAATGAGTTTTAAGTTGGCATTAGCATTTACCGCACGAACGGCTGCGGGGATAGATGAACGGGGGCCATAATCGCCCCCCATCATATCTAACGCTATGGTTAGATTAGTCAGCATATAAGCAATCTCTTAGTTAGAAATTACTTGAACGCCTTTGTAGTAACCATCTGCAGTCACATGGTGACGACGATGAGTCTCACCAGATGTTTGGTCTACAGTTAAAGTTGGACCACTGATCGCATCGTGTGAACGGCGCATGCCGCGTCTTGCACGAGACTTTTTGCTTTTTTGTACAGCCATAGTCTTCTCCTAAGAATCTTTCTTAAGTTGTTTCAAAATATCAAATGGATTTGGTTTATCATCTTCCGCCTTTAAAACACCAAAGCTGGCAGGCTCTGCTGTATAACTGCATGAAGCTTCGTTGTGGGTAGGCACTAATGGCACTGCTAAAATAAGCTCGTCTTCGATTAACTCAAACACGTCTATTTCACCATTTTCATCAAGTGCTACTTCGTCGTAGCTTTCTGGAAGATCATCTGACTCTGCATCCAAACCGACTGGCGAATACACAAAGTCTTGATCCAAATCCAACCCTAAATCACCATTACAACGTTGACAAGTGACAGTTACGTGTGTGGACAAATTGCCACTAATCACAACTAAACCTTGCTCATCGTTTTTGCAATGAATTTTTACCGCTATTTCACCTACTTCTTCCTGGATAACCCCTCGTAAACGAGGAAGTTTCTCAAGCGGTACAACGCCGTCATACTTTAAACGATGCTGAGCTGCTTTGCCCGGATGAAGGGTGATGGGAATTTTCACCTTTTGCATAGGGGCTGCATCATATAGATAGTTAGTAAGTTAGTCAAAGTAAAAAACCAATTTTACGTTGTTTTTCACGTGTTTTACTCACGGATCTGATTTATCCTAACTCAATCTGATTTACGCTAGGAAAACATGCCATGAAGCACTCCCTTATATTAGCCTCAAGCTCGCCATTTAGGCAGTCTTTATTACAAAAATTTAATCTGCCGTTTGAAGCGTTTTCGCCGGATGTTGACGAAACGCCGCATAAAAACGAAACACCAAGCACGCTTGTTAAGCGCCTCAGTGAATTAAAAGCGGCTGCAGCCATCGATCATTTTGACCAAGGCCTAGCGATTGGCTCCGACCAAGTTGCTGTATTTAATCAGCAAATATTAGGTAAGCCGCACAATAAAGAAAACGCAATAAAGCAATTGAGCTTATTTAGCGGGCAAACAGTCACTTTTTTAACTGGCTTGTGTGTGTACGATATAGACACTAAGCAATGCAAAACCATTGTTGAGCCATTCAATGTGACCTTTAAAACGTTAACAACGGCGCAAATAAGTGCTTATTGCGATGCAGAGCAACCTTATAACTGTGCAGGAAGTTTTAAAAGTGAAGGCTTGGGTATTTGTTTATTTGAGAGACTCAGTGGTGATGATCCAAACAGTTTAATTGGTTTACCACTGATTAAACTCAGCCAATTATTGGCTGAGTTTGGTGTTGATGTATTAGCAGCGCAAGTGCCTAGCGCAAATTAACTGATTAACCGAGTAATATATTTTGCAACTGCTGATAGTTGTTAGCGGTTGCAATTGGGGTTAATTCATTGAGTTGCGCAGCGTTGTGCACACCCATGGTTACCCCTATTCTATCCATGCCAGCGGCTTTTGCCATTGCCATATCTATTTGGGTGTCGCCTATCATTAGCGCTTCATCAACACTTAACCCTAGCTCTTCAAGCAATTGATAAAGCATATCGGGAGCGGGTTTTGATTTAGCGTCGTCACTGGTTCGCGTAGCACTAAAAAAGTGACGCAACTGGCTTACATCCAATAAACGTTCCAGTCCTACTCGGCTTTTACCTGTAGCAACTGCCAATATTACGCCTTGGCTTTTTAACGCAGTAAATACCTGTGCAACGTGATCAAACACCGGTGTTGGGGTGGTATCAAGTGCATATTGCTGTTTATACCCTGCAATAAGCGCTTCATGATGCTCACTGTGATCAGGGAACAAGGTTGCGATTGCGTTTTCAAGCGATAAACCAATAATATTTTTACTGGCGGTATCGCTTGGCGGCTCAATATTAAGTGATTGGGCACTTTTGCGAATGCAATTAACGATTTTGCTAATTGAATCCATGATGGTGCCATCCCAATCAAAAATCACTAGCTTATATTTTTTAATCGGCGTTAAATTCACGCTTTTGCTGCTCTAAGTTTGACCAAACAGCTTGATAGTGCTTTATCCAGCGGTGCTTCTACTCGCATGGTGGTTTCGTTTTTAGGATGGTAGAAGCTTAAATCATGAGCGTGTAAAAATAAGCGGTTTAAACCACGTTTACGCATTGACTCGTCAAACCCTTGGTCGCCGTATTTGTCATCACACGCAATTGCATGGCCTTGGCACTGAGTGTGCACGCGAATTTGGTGAGTACGACCGGTTACAGGGGATGCCTGTACTAATGAACAATCGTTATAACGCTCAAGCACTTTAAAACGAGTATGCGACGGTTTGCCTTCCGTGTTATCAACACGTACTACGCGCTCACCCGATTTAAGGGTATTTTTACGCAAGCCTTCAGTTACATTTTTCGTTTTAGAGTCCCATTGGCCTTCTACCAATGCCCAGTAATTTTTTTCCATGGTTTTTTCGCGTAATTGCTCATGCAAAGCGGTCAGCACTGAGCGTCGCTTAGCAATGAGTAAACAACCTGAGGTATCGCGGTCTAACCGATGCACAAGCTCAAGGCTACGCTCTTCTGGGCGTAAAACACGTAATGCTTCAATAAGCCCGTAGCTTAAGCCACTACCGCCATGCACAGCCATACCTGAGGGCTTATTAATAACAATCAGGTATTTATCTTCAAATAATATATCGTCTTCGAGGCGCGTTACTTTATCGAGTTTTGACGGTACAAACTCTTCACGCTCTGACACTCTAATTGGCGGTATACGAATAACGTCGTCTAGCTGCAATTTATAAACAGGCTTAATACGTTTTTTATTTACACGCACCTCACCCTTACGAAGAATTTTGTAAACTGCGCTTTTAGGCACCCCTTTTAAATGGGTAATAAGAAAGTTATCAATACGCTGACCTAAGTGGTCTTCGTTGATAGTGACAAAAGTTACTTGTAAGCCGGTTTTTTCTGACATTGCCTAATCACTGATTTAAGTAAAATAATTTAGTTGCTAACACGGTTATAATAGTGGGATAATCAGCAGCGCAAATATTAAGTATTTGCAAATAACAACGGTGCTTTTTAACACAACAAAACATTCGTGATGCACATTCTGGGTAACCGATCATACAGATCCGAGTTAAGTTTTCCAAAGCTTTTATACATACCCAGTTAACACGTGCGCACAACTAACGGCAATGCGCGTAATATATTGCAGGTTAAGTTTGAACATGAATTGATTTTTACTGTGATAGTAAAAGCAATGAACAGATAATTTGTCTGATAGTGACGGCGTAACAACACGCCGTTCAGAATTCGCTCAAATATTGTAGTAGTACCGTACAGCAGCTTATTTAGAACTAAAAAAATCTAATAAATAAGCGTTCATTAACATCGGTAGCGATTTTTGCTCATAAAATAGATAACGGTAGTTTTAAAAACGAAACTATGGTTTGAACCTAAAGAGCCCTACGCACCTAATATGAATGCATTTAACAAGATTGATATGACAGGCCAACTTCTGGATAAAATGTGCATTGAGCTAAATAGCCGACACATTTGAATCCTTTTAGAATTTAATAGTGTGATAACACCCTATTGTTTGCCGGCATTTAAAATACTGCGTACCAAAATACAGAGCCGTTCCGTTAAAGACCCAGTCGTGAGGCTGCACATTCTAAAAATAGGAACACCTGAACAGGCGAGAAAAACATCGTCATGTCAGCGACATAAACTAGTAGAGTAACATTATGAAACGTATGCTAATCAATGCAACGCAGCAAGAAGAAATGCGCGTAGCACTGGTTGACGGCCAGCGCCTATATGATTTAGATATAGAAAGCCCAGGTCACGAACAGAAAAAAGCCAATATTTATAAAGGCAAAATCACACGCATTGAACCATCTTTAGAAGCAGCATTTGTTGACTACGGTGCTGATCGTCATGGTTTCCTTCCATTAAAAGAAATTGCTCGTACTTACTTCCCGCAAGGTTACACCTTCCATGGTCGTCCGAATATTCGCGACGTGATCAAAGAAGGTCAAGAAGTAATCGTACAAGTTGATAAAGAAGAGCGCGGCCAAAAAGGTGCAGCATTAACTACCTTTATCAGTGTTGCCGGCAGCTACTTAGTGCTTATGCCTAACAACCCTCGTGCTGGCGGTATTTCTCGTCGTATCGAAGGTGATGAGCGTACTGAACTTAAAGAGTCGCTAAGCCGCTTAGAACTGCCTAAAGGTATGGGCTTAATTGTACGTACTGCGGGTGTAGGTAAATCGTTTGAAGAACTAAACTACGATTTAAAAGCATTATTAGTCCACTGGGAAGCCATTCAACAAGCGGCAGACAGTGCTAAAGCACCATTCTTAATTCACCAAGAAAGTAACGTGATTTTCCGCGCTATTCGCGATTATTTACGTCGTGACATTGGTGAAATTTTAATTGATAAGCCACGTGTTTTTGAAGAAGCTAAAGCGCACATTGAGCGTTTTCGTCCTGACTTTATGAGCCGCGTTAAGCTTTATCAAGGTGACACACCATTATTTACGCATTACCAAATTGAAAGCCAAATTGAGTCTGCGTTCCAACGTGAAGTGCGTTTACCGTCAGGCGGTTCAATTGTTATTGACCCTACTGAAGCACTTACGTCTATCGATATTAACTCGTCTAAAGCAACAAAAGGCGGTGATATTGAAGAAACAGCACTTAACACCAACCTAGAAGCAGCGGATGAAATTGCACGTCAACTTCGTTTACGTGACTTAGGTGGTTTAATTGTTATCGACTTTATTGATATGACACCTCCACGTCATCAACGTGAAGTAGAAAACCGCTTAAAAGATGCTGCTCGCCCAGATCGTGCCCGTGTACAAATTGGCAAAATTTCGCGCTTTGGTTTACTTGAAATGTCGCGTCAGCGCTTACGCCCTTCACTAGGTGAAGCAAGCCAAGGTGTTTGTCCACGTTGTAGCGGCCAAGGTACTATTCGTTCAAACGAGTCAATTGCACTATCAATTTTACGCTTGATTGAAGAAGAAGCAATTAAAGACAACACTGCACAAGTAAACGCACAAGTGCCTGTTGCTGTTGCCGCTTATTTATTAAATGAGCAACGTCGTAGCGTTCACCGCATTGAAAAGCATCACAAATGTGACGTAGTGATTATTCCTAATCAACACATGGAAACACCACACTACGAAGTAATGCGTTTACGTAAAGATGAAACGCTTGAAACTGTAAGCTACGAGCAAGTTGTTGCGCCTGAGCCTGAAGCATTTGAAATGTCTAAATCGCCAGCAGCACCTGTACGTGAAGAGCCGAAGCTTAAAGGTGTCGTTATGCCTTCTAGCCCTGCTCCACAAGTAGCAGCAAAAGCTGCGCCAGTAGTAGAAGCAAAAGCTGAAATTGGCTTATTTACTGCACTTGGCAAATGGATTAAGTCGTTATTTGCAAGCGAAAGTGAACAAACAACACAAGAGTCTTCTGAGAAGAAATCTCAAGAGCGTACCAATAACAACCGTGGCAATGATAATCGTCGTCGTAACAACCAACGTCGTCGCAATAATAACCCACGTAATAAACCACGCAACGAACGTAATACAGATTCTGAAACTAAAAATGAGTCAGCACCTGTAAGCGATACGCAAGAAAAGAATGAGAATCGCAATAAGCGCCGTCGTAATTCAAATACGCGTAAACGTCCTGAGCATAAAACAGAAGATAAAACGCAAGTAAAAGCAGAGGCAACTCAAAAAGCGGATACTGCGCCTAAATCTGATAAGAATGCTGAGCCAAAAGAGCAAAAGCCTAAAGTACGTCGTCAACGTCGTAATTTACGCAAAAAAGTTCGCGTACAAGACGAAAGTGCTGAGCAAGTTCAAACAATAGAACAACCTGTTGAGCAACCTGTGGTGAAAGAAGAAAAGCCACAAGTGAAAGAGCAAGCACCTGTTGTTGAAAAGCAAACGCCTGTATCAGATGAAAAAGCACCTGCACCTGCTAAAGAACAAGCAGAAGCTGTTGTTGATTCAAACGATAACGCAGTATCACAAGATGAAGAACAAGAGCAAACACGCACTCGTTCACGTCGTTCACCACGTCATCTTCGTGCATCAGGTCAGCGTCGTCGTCGCCCTGAAGGTGAAAACGCGCAAGAAAAGTCTGATGAAGCGCCTGCGTTTGTACCCGTTGCTGATCAAGCTGCAGCTGAATACGAAGCAGAGCTAAAAGCAAAAGCACACAAAACGGCTGTTGATGCCTCTGATGCAGTTGAACAAAACATTGTTGAAGAAGAGTTAGCGAAAACTGAAGAACCTGTAAAAACTGCAGAGCCAGTAAAAACTGAAGAGCCAGTTAAAACTGAAGAACCAGTGAAAGCTGAAGAACCAGTGAAAGCTGAAGAGCCAGTTAAAACTGAAGAACCAGTACAAACTGAAAAACCAGTACAAGCTGAAGAACCAGTGAAAGCTGAAGAACCAGTTAAAGCTGAAGAGCCAGTTAAAACTGAAGAACCAGTACAATCTGAAGAACCAGTGAAAACTGAAGAGCCAGTTAAAACTGAAGAACCAGTACAATCTGAAGAACCAGTGAAAACTGAAGAGCCAGTACAAACTGAAGAAGTCGCTGTTGAAGCAGAAACCGCACCGGTTAGTGCTACTGAAACACCTGTAGAAGCTAAAGAAGCGCCTGTAGTTGAAAGTCAGCCTGAGACAGTGTCGCAAGCGAGCTCTACTAATGTAAACGCTAAAACAGTGATTACAGCTGGACATGCAAGTGCGCCAATGGCACAGCCAACACCTGTAGCTGATAGCGAAATCAAGCATACATCAGTTGCAATGGCACATGACAAGCGTGAGTTAATCCCTGACAGTGGCCTTCGCCCTGGCTCGGTAAAACCTGCTGGTCGTGCAAGCTCTGCAATGACTAAAACACTTAATGCTGAATAAGCACTAAGTTCAGCTAAAAGCTAAAAAACCGCGTTAATTGATTTTAACGCGGTTTTTTATTGCTTGGAATTTATGTAACTGGCAACGGGGTTCGGGCTGCGAGGAGTGGGTTAAAGGTTAAAGGTTATAAGGTTAAAGGTTAAAGGTTAAAGGTTAAAGGTTAAAGGTTAAAGGTTAAAGGTTAAAGGTTAAAGGTTAAAGGTTAAAGGTTAAAGGTTAAAGGTTAAAGGTTAAAACATTTGAAGCTTCGCTTCACACGTGAGCAAGCTCTACGTCTACCAGTTATCTGCTAATACCTGTTTTATCTTCTCATTTAATCCTCATTCTCTTCTCTTAGTGCAATTAGATCTTAAGAAAATTGTTCACAAAGAGGGCTAAGAGACGCTGCGCTTTTAGAGGGTAAAATTATAATCGAAAGTTAGCGGGGCGGGCTGCGGGGTTAGGGTTACGAGCCTGATCCCAAAACCCGTAGCCCGCTGTGAGTTTAATCTTGCTCTTGCTCCATAAAGCGCTGTAACTGATCTTTTAGGTTTGGCGGAATGCCTTTTATTACCAGTGTATCTGTTGCTTCGTTGTATGTTACACGCTCACCTAAATGTTTACGCTCAAAGCTAATGCTCACACCGCCACCTAAGCCTGAAAACTTCACCATACTCGTTACTGTTTTCTTATCGACTGGGAATGACTCTTCTAGGTCATAGCTTTGCTCTTTACAAAAGCTCTCAAACGGGTTGTCGTCGCCTTTGGTCAGCGTTGCTGAAAGTTCACTTACATTAGCCTCTTCGCCTGTGGTGACACAGTCATTACAATAGTCAAATACTTGCTTACGTAAATCGTCCTTTTCAGACTTATCAAATTCTTGCTCTGATAAGTAATCTTCTACCGCGCTTAGCATTACTTGACTTTGTTGCTTAGGATCAATGCCCTCTTCACAACCTAAGAAATCTAAAAAGAAGTCAGCCACTTTTCGCCCTGCACGACCTTTAATAAACGAAATATATCGATTATCGTCTGCTTGGGTATCCCATGCTGTTAAATCGATGCGAGCAGCCAATTGCATACGCGAAATATCTAAATGGCGCGATGCGGCTAAATCAAGCTCTGAAGTCATGGAGTAGTGCTCTTTAATGTTGATCATGGCAATCAACATATAATCAGTAGCCACGTACTGATAATGACAAAATACTAAGTAGCCAGTTTCATTAAAGGCGTATTTATCTAACTCTTCTTTTAATACCGTTGATGCCTGCTCGGTCATATGCCAAAAGCCAAGCTCATTATTACGATAGCTTTGCATAGTAGAGGCAACAATGCTGTTTTTTTCTCCACTAAAAGCACAAAAACCTTTGCCTGGCTTGCCGTTGTAGGCGTGGTGTAATTGCTCAATGAATACAGCAACTTTGTCGTTGATCATCATTTCGTCGTTGCGAAGGTGAATTTGGGTGTCGTCATCTTTTTTGTCTACATAGTGCACGACTAATTTTTTAACATCTATTGCCATCTTTGTTTTTCACGCCTCTGGTGTTAAAATACGGGAATATAACTATTTTTATTGAACCAACTGATGCCAATCTTATCAAAATACTCTAATGAAGAAGTAGAACAAATCGTCGATCAGCTTATTGATGTTTTATCAAAACACAATGCGCCGGTTGATTTAAGTCTTATGTGTTTAGGAAATTCTATCACGCATATCTTAAAAGAGCATGTACCAACAGGGAAAAGACAAGCTGTTACTGAGAACTTTGCAAAAGCACTCGCTCAGTCGGTTAAATAAACTCTATGAATTTATCGCAGCATAACCAGTTTTCATCGAAAGCAAGTCAATTATTAAGTTGGGGCCATTGGTTTACATTTGCCAATATTGGTTTGGCGCTTTTAATTAGCTTAAGCTATTTATTTGCCGACTCGCCACCCACCACTTTTATAGGTATCGCTTATATGGTGGTTACGTGGCTAAGCCACACCAGCTTTATTGCCTTTTTAGCGTTTGTGCTGACGGTCTTTCCTTTAAGTTTAGTGTTCCCCTATCCGCAGCATATTCGCGGCATGGCGGCAGTGATAGCAACAATAGGTGCTTCAATACTGACTTTAGACGCTTATGTGTATTTTAACTTAGGCTATCACTTAAATGCCTCAGCACTGCCTGAAATTATTTCGCTGTTGTGGCACCGCTTAACAAATTCACCGGCGCTCACTACCTTGCTAGCAGGAAGTATTGTATTACTTATTTTAGGCTTTCAGCTTACAGTTAGTAACTTTACTTGGCACCATCTAGCACGCTTAAAGCAATTTAAATTTGCGCGTTATGCAGGTTCTTTTTTAGTGATTTGTTTTGCATTAAGCCACAGCATTCATATTTGGGCTGATGCAAATTTAAAGTTTGATATCACCAAGCAAGACAACGTACTGCCACTTTCGTACCCTACTACAGCCAAAAGTTTACTCGCTAAAAACGACTTATTGGATGTTGAAAGCTACGAACAGGCACATAATGTTAAAATTAATAACCAAGGTATTAATTACCAAATACCTACCCCATTAGCAAAATGTGAAGATTACAACGCGGCTAAAGTTGATATTTTAGTTTTTGATAATGACGAGCAGTTAACAAAATTTGTTGCTAGCAAAAAAAGCATTTATAAAAACCAACAATTTTTACAACCCACCGATCAGAGCGACATGCTATTTGGTTTGGTGTATGGCCTGCCTGCATTTTATAAAACCGACATTATTGAGCAACAAACCTTACCCGTTTGGCAAAGCCAACGTCGAAGTGTAAAAGTATTTGGTATTGATGAGCTGAGCTTTATTAACGAGCAAGCACACAAAGACAGTGCAATCAGGGTGATTAAAGCGACTGAAAATGCAACGGTTCGTGATGATGCTACTGAGTTTTTTGCATTTAGTGTGTCTCAAAACAGCAATGAAATAGTAACCACGTCAACGCTATATAGCTCAGATAAGTTTATTTCTAAAGTGAATGGCTTAATTCAACCTAGTGATATTATTGCTACTAGCCTTGGCCAATACTTAAACTGTAATGCGCTTGCTAAGCAAACTATGCTAGGCGAAAACTTATACAGTAAAAGCAATAATATTGGCGTTAATTACTCACAAGGTGTCGTAATTGCTTATAAAAAAGATAGAATTACGCTGATTGATCGTGATGGAAACTTTAGAAACATTTCCGCGGCTGAAGGGTTTTCTATTGAGCAAGGACTTGATATTCCGTTTTTAGTACACAGTATTAAAAAGCTTAAAACGTTTTCTCAATAGCACCTCATAATATGAGCGAGCCATTAAAACTGACTCGCTTGGTTTTTGTTATTGCTCCTTTGCACTTGCTATCCCCCTCAGCTAAGTTATAGTTTTTAGGATTAAAACATTTTAACTCGATCAGAATGCGCAAAGGATCATCATTATGTTCAACGTTATTAATTTGATCATTACTGCCTGCCTTTTATGCTTTAGCTCTCTTGCACTAGCCCAAACTACCTATTACAAATGCGTAACCCCAAAAGGGACTACCTTTTCACAATTGCCCTGTAGTAACAATGCAACCATGCATAAAATAACTGCCACTGAGCCAAAACAAACAGGTGAAGAAATAAACTACACTAAGCAGTTAAACGAGCTTGAGCGCGACACCATAATTACTAACTTAGAGGCAGAGCTGCGCAGTAACCAGCATAAACTCGCTATACTTTCACGAGAAAAAGACCGTGCTGATTTTAAACAACAACAACGCTTGAATCATATATTAAGTGCCGATGATAAAAAACGAATTAGAAAAGATATTAAAAAAACGCAAAAAAGTTTAGATAAGCAATATAAAAAAGATAAAAAATTAATTGAAAAACGAATTAAGAAATTACAAAAAAAGATTGATGCCTACCAAACAGACTCTAACTAACTTAAATAAATATCATCTTAATTTGCTTGGTTTTAAACATAAAATAACATACCCTTAACAACTATAGAGTACAAACTCTAATGCGTGTTTAGTGGTGCAATTTCCTTTGACCCGCTTTTACAAATTAAATGGTATCCACCGGCACTTTACTAAACACCCAAAGGCGTCAATTAAGGAGTACTGATGCAACCACGCCAAATTGCTGAGTTAATATTAACCGGATTTAAAAAACATTACCTGCTGTTTCAAAGAACAACAGCAAAAGCGCCTCATGCGTTTGCTAAAAGAGATTGGCAAGCAATTAATGATATTAGCCGCCTACGTATTAGTTATTACGATGATCGGGTTAACGAAACCACAAAAACCTTACGTGAACGCCAACAAACAGACCAGCTAAACGAAAGTTTATGGCTTGAAGTAAAGAAAATTTACCAGCATTTTTTATGTTTTCACCCGCAGGCTGAGCTTGCCGAAACATTTTATAATTCTGTATTTTGCCGCTTGTACCACCGCCGCTATTTTCATAACGACTTTATTTTCGTTGAAGCGACACTCAAAGATGCGCCCTCAGTGCCAGTAGAGGCTGAATATAGAAGTTACTTCCCCGTCGTGGATGGTTTAAAACCAACAATTAAACGTATTATTAACCACTTTGATTTTAAAGCCGATTTTGTCAACCTTGAGCGTGATATTCGTTTATTAGTAAAAGCGTTTTATAAGCAAGCTCCCGATACTCACCACCAGCATTGGCAAATGCGTTTTGATATATTACACACGCCGTTTTACCGCAATAAAGCAGCGTATATTGTAGGACGTGTCGTATCGCAAAGCGGCGTTCAACCTTTTATCATTGCGGTACTTCATCATGAAGATAAAGGGTTATATCTTGATGCCCTACTGACTAAGTCATCGCAAATGCGGGTTATTTTTGGCTTTGCACGAGCTTACTTTATGGTAGAAACTCACGCCCCCTCAGCGTTAGTGCGGTTTTTAAACCAACTCATGCCAAATAAAACTTTAGCCGAGCTTTACAACGCCATTGGTTTTCATAAACAAGGAAAAACTGAGTTTTACCGTGAGTTTTTGAATCATTTAACTCACTCTAATGACCAATTTACCATTGCACCTGGTACACCCGGCATGGTGATGATGGTATTTACCCTCCCCTCGTTTGGTTATGTATTTAAAGTTATTAAAGATAAATTTGGCGAAAGTAAACCATTTGGTCGTGATACGGTATTAAAACGCTATCAACTGGTTAAAAGCCACGACCGTGTAGGGCGAATGGCCGACACCATAGAGTATTCAAACGTCGTATTTCCTTTAGCGCGTTTTGATAGTAACTTGTTAGCGCAGTTGTATAAAACCATTGGATCATCAATGGTCATTGAAGGTGACTGGTTAATAATAAAACATTTATATATTGAAAGACGAATGACGCCACTGAATCTGTTTTTAGAAAATGCAGATGAAAAAAGTGCCGCCGATGCCATAGAAGAGTATGGCCAAGCGCTCAAAGAAATGATTGCTGTGAATATTTTCCCCGGCGACATGTTGTTAAAAAACTTTGGGGTAAGTAAGCACAAACGGATTATTTTTTACGATTACGACGAAGTGCAATATTTAACAGACATGAACTTTAGAGCACTACCTAAGGCAAAAAGTTATGACGATTATTTAATGGATGAACAAAGTTACTCGGTTGCCCCTCAGGATGTATTTCCAGAGCAGCTATGTACCTTTGTTATGCCCAATCCAACATATAAACAATTTTTAACTAGCACGCACCCTGAATTACTTGATGTTAACTTTTGGAAACAAGCACAACAAAATATAAAAAATGGAAAGGTGAGTCACATTTATCCCTATCCTACAGCACAGCGTTTTATCCATTATTGGTAAACGTTAAGGACACACAATGAATATAAGTAAAATAGATTTAAATTTACTGGTTTACCTCGATACATTACTGCGCGAATGTAATGTTACTCGTGCTGCAAACCAGCTTAGTATTACTCAACCGGCAATGAGTAACGGACTTAAACGCCTACGTAACCTTTTTAACGATCCTATTTTAGTGCGTACCAGCGATGGTATGGTGCCGACTGAGCGTGCTATTGAGTTGCAGCCAGTAATTCGTGGAATTTTGATGACTCTTGAAGAAACTCTGGCACCTAACCGTGAGTTTGAAGCTAAACAAAGTAAGCGAGTGTTTAGGATCATGGCCAGTGATTACGCGGCCAGTACCATGGCGCCGCGTTTATTAGGGAAACTACACGAAGAAGCGCCCGACACCACCTTAGATATTTTAACCCCTAGTGATGTTACCTTTCACGATGTTGAAAACGGTAAAGTTGATATGGCGATTAACCGCTTTGAAAATTTACCACAATCGTTTCATCATAAACGTATTTGGAAAGACAGCTTTTGTTGTTTAGTAAAATCAGATAACCCCATTATTGAAAACTTTAGCCTAGACAGCTATTTAAAAGCTCGCCATATTTGGGTAAGTAAAACAGGCTTTGGTGTTGGTGTGGGGATGGACCCTAAAGATGTGCAAAAGCTGGGCTGGGTTGATGAGGCACTGGCTCATTTTGGTAAACACCGTAATATTGCCACTTTTACTCGTAACTACCATGTGGCTGTTCACTTAGCCAAAGAGAAAAATTTAGTTGCGACTTTGCCCTCAAAAGCGGCTAATATTTATTTAGACGATCCTGGGCTTAAAATACTGGAGCCCCCCTTTCCTATCCCGCCATTTGAACTTGATATGATATGGAGCCCTTTATTACACAGAGACGCTAGTCATATTTGGTTACGCCAAAAAGTAGCTGAAGTAGCGGATGAGCTAAAATAACCTTCTTACAAACTTTTATGTAAAATTTGCTTGCTAACGCTCAGTTAGCAAGCCTACTAAACAATTAAAAACCATAAAATACAAACACTTAAAAAAACAACCTACTTGGAATAGCGCTTGCTTAGTAATGACAGTATTTTAAATTAACAGAGGTCATTATTATGAGCACCCATCAAGGACAAGAAATTAATCATATTACCGACATTATCCAAGTAATGAATAGCGGCATCGACTTTTACCAAACAGCACAAGATAAAGTAAAGGACCCCGCAATAGGTGCCCTATTTCAACGTATGATTGACGCTCGTAAAGTCAGTGTGGAGAGTTTACAACCTTACGCAATTAATCAACAGGGTGAGCGCGAAGATGGCTCATCGTTTGTTGTAGAAGCGCGCCGAGCATTCACAACTTTGATTAGTAAATTTACTAACGATAACGATCAAACCTACGTTAAAGAGCTTGAGGAAGTAGAAGATAAAACCTTAGAAGAAATTAAAATAGCGTTGAAAAAACCTCAGTCCCATGATTGTGAAGCAGCGTTATCAAAGGTATTACTTACTATGCAGAGCTGCCATGCTGAAATGAGTAAAATGCAAAAACATTAAGTTTAATACAAAGAATAACCGCCCAGCCTTAGTGCTGGGCTTTTTGTTACCTTAAAAAAATCCCCTCCTGTGAAAAAAATTAGTTTCGTCACATGTTTGTAAAAATTCATCACTATTATTAGTTAAAACATCTGGTCTAGACCAAAATAAACTTAAGGTAAAACTAATAATGAAACGACATGCAATAGCCACTGCTATATTACTGTGTACTAGCCCGTTATTTATTGCCCAAGATGCCGTTGCCGGTAACGCTACATTTGTAGGCACTGTAGAAGATAGTAGATCACTGCTCTCTGGCGCATTAATCACAGTAGTTGGTACTGGTAAAAGTACCGTAACAAACTATCAGGGACAATTTGAGTTACCGCAGTTAAATCCTGGTAAACACCAACTTAAAGTGACTTATTTAGGCTATCAGCCCTATTTTGTTGATATTACTGTTGGTGAAGGCGAAATAAAAAAGCTAAAACCAATCACTCTTTTTGCTGCAAAGAATAATAACGCCATTGAAGAAATAATTGCTGTCGGCCAAATTCAGCGCGGTGAAATGGCGGCAGCTAATAACCAAAAAAATGCCAAAAGTATTAAAAATATTATTTCTGCTGACGGTATTGGAAAACTACCTGATAGAAATGCAGCTGAAGCTGTACAGCGTATACCTGGAGTATCGATTGAACGTGACCAAGGTGAAGGTCGTTTTGTTGCTGTGCGCGGTCTACCGGCACAGTGGAGCTCTGCGAGTATCAACGGCGATCGTTTACCAACGGCTGAAGAAGAAACCACCAGTCGAGCAACAGCTTTTGACTTTTTCCCTAGTGAATTAATTGAATTTGTCGAAGTGTCGAAAGCGCTAACCCCTGACCTTGAAGGTGACGCCATTGGCGGTAATGTTAATTTTATCACTAAAAAAGCGCCCGATGATTTTGTGTTTAATACTAATTTTGCAATTGGTCAAAATGAGCTTGCCGATGGCACTAATTATTCAGCAAACTTACTTTACGGCGACCGCTTACTAGACGACAAGTTAGGTTTTTTGATCAATGCGACTGCGTGGCAACGTGACTGGGCCACTGATAACTATGAGCCGCGCCGTGGCAATGATGGTTTAGGCATTTATCGCTTAGAGTTACGAGATTATACCGGCACGCGCGAAACTTATGGGCTTAATGGTGCTGTTGAGTATCAACTTGAACAAGGCACAATTAGCGCCACAGCAATGTATGGGACTTTAATTGATGACGAAACACATTATAAGCACCGTATGCGCTTTGATAAAAATCGCGCTGAAGTACAACATATCCGCAATGAATTAATTACCGAAATGACTGGGCTTGAGCTGGAGGCTGAGCATTATTTTGGTTATGACAAAACCCTGAGTTGGAAGTTATCAAGTTACGAGAATGAATTTCGTTATGGCAATACCCCAAATGGCGAAGACAACAGTTATTTTGTCGTCAGATTTGACCAAAAACAGGTTGGTTTTCAAGGACTAGAAGACAGAGGTACAGGCAAAAATTACGCTTATAATACGATTGATGGTGGCAGCGATCCATGGAATGCAATCAGTAACCATTTACCTAGTGATTTTTCGTTCGATCCTGCTAATACTAATCTTTCATGGGTAGAGTTATATAAAATATTCGTTAATGAGAAAGATAAAATTGTCGCGAGTGCCGATTTCGAATGGCAAGTAGATGCAAACTTAACTGTAAAAATAGGTGCCAAATACCGTGATAAAGAACGTGTCGCGCGCTTTAGCGATGAATTTTACGCGTGGGATGAAGCAAACTATGGCGCTGCGCCAAGCTTAAGTGACTTTACTTTGGCAGATCAGCCAGGCCGCAATGATTTTTTAAATGAATTAGCTATTGATTACCAACAGCAATTTTCGCAAGTTGTTGATACCGGTGATCTTGCGCAGTTTTGGAATAACAATAAAGACAAATTCGTACTTGATAAAAGTGAGTCTGCCTTAATTGAAAATGGCGGTGCGTTAGGACGTAACTTTGATGTTAACGAGCAGCATACCTCACTATATGGTATGGCAACCTATACAATTAATAACGACTGGGAAATACTAGGTGGTTTGCGCCTAACTCAAACTGATACTGAGGTGAATGGTTATATATACCTGGCTGATGAAGATAGAGTTACACCAAGTCATGCTAAAAATGATTACCTATCGGTGTTACCTGCATTACATGTTACTTATCACAGCGGCGAGCAAACCAATTACCGCTTAGCATTAACCCGCTCGTTCTCACGTCCTGACTTTGGCTCTTTAACACCAGGCGCAACCTACTTAGAAGCAGATAACGAACTTGTTACCGGTAACCCCGAACTCGAGCCCACCTACTCAAATAATGTTGATTTGATGGTTGAGCATTTCTTTGAACGTGTTGGTTTAGTCTCTGCAGGCCTGTTTTACAAGGACATTAGCGACCCAATTTTTCAAAGTAGCTCAATTGGTCAGTTTAATGATAACAGTGGTGTAAATATTGTGCGCCCAGAAAATGGCGACAGCGCATGGCTTGCAGGTATTGAGATGGCCTTTAATCGCGATTTGGGCTTCATCAATCCTACCCTAGATAGCTTTGGAGTAATGGTGAATGCGACATTTATGGACTCACAAATGAATATTCCAGGTCGCGACGATAAAGTAGCGATTCCGCGTCAAGCCGATAACCTCTATAACTTTACCTTATATTACGATGACAGCTTCTTTGCTGCGCGGGTTGCCCTAAATTATAAAGGCGAGTACATCGAAGAGCATGGCAGTGATCGGCAATCGGATAGCTATTATGGCGAAAATGTTAGTGTTGATTTTACTACGTCATACCAGCTTAACGAAAATGCATTAGTTTATCTTGAATTAAATAACCTAACTAACGAACCGCTTAAATATTATTTGGGAGATGAAAATCGCCCACTGCAAGTTGAGTATTATGGTGTTCGCGGCATGGTCGGTATTAATTATCAATTTTAATCTATTGTATTACGCGGGGCGAAAGCCTCGCGAAGGATAACCCTATGTTTACGCAACCAAAGTGGCTACATCGTGCACACGGTGTTGGGTTTGTTCTATTTGCAGCAAGCGCTGCATTTATGACTTACTTTTGTATGTATGCATTTCGTAAACCCTTTACAGCTAACAGCTATACAGAGTTTGACGATCCAAGTTGGCAAATTAGCTTTAAAATAGCACTCATACTGGCACAAGTATTTGGCTACTTATGCGCCAAATTTATTGGTGTTAAGGTCATTGCAGAAATGCGGCACCAACAACGGGGTCTTGCCATCATTGGTATGATTACAGCAGCTGAATTATCGCTAATTTTATTTGCCGTGACCCCTGTTGGAGTCAACGTAGTATGGCTATTTTTTAATGGTTTATCGTTGGGAATGATTTGGGGTATTGTATTTAGTTTCTTAGAAGGCAGACGAACTTCTGAGATACTCGGTGCTATTCTCAGTGTCACCTTTATTTTGGCGTCAGGTTTAGTGCGCAGTGTCGGTAAATGGCTGATAGATAATCTCAATGTTCCGGAACTGTGGATGCCTGCCGCAACCGGAGCGTTATTTTTACCCTTGTTGTTACTTAGTGTTAAGTGTTTAACCTTGTTACCCAATCCAACACCAGAGGATCAGCAGGCGCGTCAACAACGCTTACCTATGAATGGTAGAGCCCGCTGGCAGTTTTTCAAACAATACTGGTTTGGTATTAGTTGTTTAATTCTGAGTTTCTTATTATTTACTGGCTTTCGTGACTTTCGCGATAACTTTGCCGCAGAAATTTGGCAAGCACTGGGATATGGCCAAGAGCCAGCTATATTCGCCTATGCAGGCATACGTATGGCATTTATAGTCTTGATTGCACTTGGTGCAATGGTGTTAGTAAAAAATAATAAAACCGCTTTTTATGTAAACCACGGATTCATTTTGTTTGGTGCCTGCTTGTTCGTAGGCAGTACTGTTGCGTTTGAAAGCCAATTACTAAACGCTAAGGCATGGATGGTGCTCCTTGGGGCTGGCCTTTATATTAGTTACATCCCCTACAATTGCTTCTTATTTGACCGTATGATTTCTGCTGTTGGCTCAACCGCTAATGCCGGGTTTTTAATTTACTTAGCTGACTCAGCTGGTTATTTGGGCTCGGTGAGTATCTTACTCTATCGCACCTTTGTGATGCCTGAGATTAGTTGGCTTAACTTTTTTATAAACGCCTGTTACTGGGTCGGCTGTATCGCTGCATTCTTGGTATTGTGCTCACTAAGCTACTTTGTAATGCGCTTATCCCCTTTCAAACAAGTTCGCAGGTTACACCCTGTATCTACACCTACATATATAAGAGAAGAAATATGAAACATTTAGAAGCACTCATTTTAGACTGGGCCGGCACAGTTGTAGACCATGGCTCTGTAGCGCCAACCACTATTTTTGTAGAGGCATTTAAAGCCGCGTTTGATTTTGATATTACGCTGGCGCAAGCGCGTATTCCGATGGGCATGGGAAAATGGGACCATATTGCAACCCTAGGTAAATTACCGGAAATTGAATCTCGTTGGCAGGCACAATTTGGCTGCTCAATGACTAAAGAGCAAATAGATCATATTTACAATACCTTTATGCCATTACAAAAAGCTAAAGTCGCAGATCGTGCTATGCCTATTGCTGGCGTATTACCCGTAATAGCGCGTTTAAAACAGCAAGGTATTAAAATTGGCAGCTGTTCAGGCTATCCTCGCCAAGTGATGGACGTGCTTGAAGTGGCTGCCGCTGAATATGGTTACCAACCCGATCATAGCGTTGGTAGTGATGAACTAACGGCTGGCTCTCGCCCAGGGCCATGGATGGCACTTGAAAACGTGAATGCACTAGGCATTCAACGTGTTGCGAACTGTGTAAAAGTTGACGATTCAGCACCTGGCATCGCTGAAGGGTTAAATGCAGGAATGTGGACTGTTGGTGTTGCCCTAAGTGGTAATGCTGTCGGTTTAACCGAACAAGAATGGGCAGCGTGCTCAAACGATGAACAAGCCGTTTTAACCCGTCAAGCATACCAGCATTTATATCAAGCAGGTGCTCACTTTGTGATTGACTCTTTAGCTGATATTGAACCTGTTTTAATGCAAATTGAAGCAAAACTCGCTCGAGGAGAGCGTCCTTAATGAGTTATCAACCTTTTTGGTTTGATAACGCCATAAAAGAGGAGGATGCCGATAGACTTCTTCCTCAACTTCCTGAAAATCATCACACCGATATTTGTATTATCGGTGGGGGGTTTACAGGACTTTGGACCGCCATTCAAATCAAGCAACAGCAGCCCCAAAAAAAAGTGACTATTATTGAACAAGGGTTGTGTGGTCAGGGCGCATCGGGCCGTAATGGCGGTGCGATGTTAACATGGTCGACTAAATTACCCAGTCTGATTAAATTAGTAGGATTAGAAAACGCCCTTTTTTTAGTACAACAATCTGAGCAAACCGTCCATGATATTAAGCGTTTTACGCTAACTTATGCTATTGATTGTGATTGTCGAATTGATGGATGCTTTTATACAGCCTCCAACACGAGTCAAATTGGGCGACTAAGTAACGCGCTTGATTACTTAGATAAATTTAAAATTAATTCGTGGCATTCTTGTGACACTCAACAATTACAACAAACCGGTTCAAAGCAAAACCTCACTGCTCATTTTTCTGCACATGGTGGCAGTGTACAACCAGCGAAGCTCGTCAGAGGATTAAAGCGAGTCGCGCAACAGCTTGGAGTGACAATAATAGAGCAATGTGAATATATGCAACACTTTGGCGATCAACAAATAACCGTACATACAAGTCAGGGGAACCTATTATCCAATACAGTTATTTTTGCGGTTAATGCGTGGCTACCTAGTTTACATAAAGTATTTTCTCGCTCTGTTGTACTGGTTTCTAGTGACATGGTCATCACTAAGCCAATCCCAGAAGTTTTAGAGCAACTAAATTTAAATCACGGCAGTGCTATTATTGACTCTCGTCTGTTTGTTAATTACTACCGGACCACCAGTGACGGGCGGTTAATGTTAGGTAAAGGAGGAAACTTTTTTAGTTATTGTAATAAGGTGCATCCAAAGTTTGATTTGCCGAGCAGCTATGATGATATTTTAAAATCATCACTCAATTATTTCTTTGGAAGGCATCACTTACCCATAGAACGAACGTGGACGGGCGCTTCCGATCGCAGCGTTTCTGGCTTTCCATTCTTTGGTCAGCTTAACAATCAAAAAAATGTATTTTACGCAGGTGGCTACTCTGGCAATGGCATTGTACAATCTTATTTGGGTGCAAAAATTCTCTGTGCAATGGTACTCAATAATGATCCTAAGTGGCAAAACTGTGGCTTAGTTAATCAATCACTAAATCAGTTTCCTATTGAACCCATCCGAACAGCAGGTGCATATTTAGTACGTAATGCAATAAGACGTAAAGAGGCCGCAGAAGATAGTAATGCAGCAGTTCGCAGTATTGATAATTTTTTGGCTAAATTAAGTGGCAATGCTGCTAAAGTCGATTCATAAACTAGCTGAATATAATACTCACCATAAACAATATAAGTCATATTATACTCAGCTAAGCTATTATATTTTTTAGGATAAATAATCAAACGATGCTTTTATATCAAGAGATCCGTAATTATATTCATGCGCTACTAAAAACCGACGTGATTGCAGCGGGTCATAAGTTGCCTTCAGAGCGAGAATTACAACAAAAGTTTAGTTCTACCCGAATTACTGTACGCGAAGCGCTTCTGAGGTTGGAAGCTGAAGGCCTAATATTCAGTCAAAAACGTAAAGGCTGGTTTGTCACCCCAAAAAGATTAAAGTGGCACCCTGCTACTAAAGTCAATTTTTATGAATTGGCAAAACAACAAGGGTTTGTTGCACAAACGACACTCGTGAGTGTACAACAGCAGGCAAAGCTTGAAATTTGCCAAGCGTTAGATGCCCAAAAGCTTTATCATCTTCAACGTATACGTAGTCTAGATAATCGCGCCGTAATGTTTGAGCATATTTATTGTGATGCTAAACGCTTTGCTGATTTTCACTCACACCCCTTAGATACCTCTATCACCGATATTATGGCAAAACAGTACGCAACGAATATCGTTAAAGAGCAAAGCATAATAAATGTCACGGTATTACCTGATGAAGTGAGTCATCTACTTGAAAAAAATAGCGGTACACCCTGCTTACACGTTATTCGAAAGCGATTTGATGAGCATGGTTTGTTAGTTGATTATAACATTGAGTACTGGTTGCATAATGCCATTGAAATGGTGGTTGATGGCCAATAAAAAAGCGGTGTTTAATGAAAATTAAGCACCGCTTGCACGGGTGAAATTAGCTTTAAGCTTTCCAATATTGGTTTTTTGCCACAGCATCAAGCAAACGCTGTATATCGGCCTCATCTACTTCACCAATATTACCTATGCGAAAGCAATCGGCGTTAGAAACTTTACCAGGGTAAATAACAAAACCTTCTTGCTTTAACGCACTATAAAAAGATTTAAAATCATAATGCTCTTCGCTAGGCGACAAGAATGAGGTAATGATGGGGGAATGAACTTCCTCATTCAGTAAAGGTACAAACCCTAACGCTTTCATACCAGCTACCAAAGTCTTTTGGTTTTGCGAGTAACGCTTAAAGCGCTCTGCTATTCCTCCTTCCTCATCTAACTCTTGCAGGGCTTGATAAAATGCACGCACAACATGAGTTGGCGAGGTAAAACGCCATTTACCATGGTGTTGCTCCATACATAACCATTGCTGATATAAATCCAACGACAAGGAGCGCGCAATACCTTCACTTTGCTCAATAATACTTTGCTTACACACCACAAAGCCAAAGCCAGGGACACCTTGAATGCATTTATTTGCAGAGCTGATCATTACATCTATATGCCACTGTGCAAGGTCGAACTCAATACCGCCAAAACTGCTCATAGCATCAACAATAAATACCTTTTGATACTTTTTAGCTAGTGAGCCAACCTCTTCAATAGGATTGAGTATACCTGTGGTCGTTTCACAATGGACCATTGCAATGTGAGTAATACCTGAATTATTTTTTAAAACAGTATCAATCTCATCAAGGTTTGGCAGTGCCGTTTCTGTATAATTTAAAACATGACAGTCAATTGCTAAATAGTCGGCAATTTCAGCAATACGCTTCCCGTATGCCCCATTATTAATAACAAGTAACTTACCCGTTTTTGGAATAAGACTGCCAAGCGCTGACTCTACACTGGCAGTGCCACTGCCTTGCATTAATACACTAGTATAATTAGGTTGTGATGTCGCAAGCGATACTAATTTATTACGTATTGTTTGCACTATGTCGCGATTATAATCATCATCCCAAGTACACCAGTCTTTAAGCATCGCCTGCTTAACAGTATTAGAGGTCGTTAATGGGCCGGGCGTTAATAGCAAATAATTGTTCATAATTTATTTCACTCAATCTGGTCTAGTCCAGTTATTATTGAAGATTTCATAAACTAAAAACAGTGAAGTTTTTATGACACTATAAACACTGTAACTATAAAAACGATAAAAGGGCCTTACGGCCCTTTGGTTGTTAAATAACAATAGGAGAGTTATTAAAAGCGGTACTCTGCACCTACGTAGTAGTAAGCACCGTTAAAACCAAATGGCGCTGAACGACGTGAGTACTTAAATACACCATCGCTGCTGACAATGGTGTTACCCTGAGCATCTACAATTGTGCCTGAACGTGAATTACCTATGGTGTTTTCATCCGGGTAAACATCAAATAAGTTATTTGCGCCAATATTTACTGATAAATCGTCAGTCACAAAGTAATTTACTTTGATGTCAGTTAAAATTTCAGCACCATAAGTCTGGCGGCCGCCATCTTCCACTGTGTATTCACCAAAGCGATTAAGCGATAGGTTTACGGTCCAGTCGTCGCGACGATAAAGTGCACTTAAGTTAATTCGATCTTCTGGTTGCCATTCTTCAATAATAGAAATTTCTTGATCAGAAAACACATCATCAACTGGCACGGTCTCAAGCCCAGAACCTGCAGGGGTAAATAACGACACGACATCGGTTTCTGTAAAGTTAGCCGCTAAAGTAAAATCAAGCGTGCCGCCAAGGCCTTCTGTATTCCATGTAGCCACAAAGTCGATACCTTGTGTCTCAGTGTCAGCGCCATTTAAGAAAAACTGCCCTGCACCTGCACCCGAGCTTAATAGCGCAGCATCAAGACTGCTTGATAAGCCTTTACCTAAGCGATTACTAATTACAATACGGTCGTCAATATCGATTGAGTAGTAATCTAAGGTTACATTAATATTATCGCTTACGTTATAAACGATACCTAAACTGCGGTTTTGAGATTTCTCTTCTGTGAGCTTAGGAATACCTAAACTTTGCGCAAGGGTTGAATCGTTTCTAAAGGTCCCTACTTCTTCAGCCACTAAATTGCCATTAGGGCCTACAACAAACTGTGTGCTGATGTTGTTAAAATACAACTGTTGCATTGAAGGTGCTCTAAAGCCTGAGCTTAGCGCACCACGAAGTGAAATATCTTCAGTTACTGACCAGTTACCGGCTAGTTTAAAGTTAACTGTATCGCCAAACCCTTTATAATTGTCGTAACGTAACGCCCCTGAGATAATCACATCTTCAATAACGTAAGCTTCAGCATCTAAGTAAAATGAGATCACATCACGCGACTCATCAACCGAAGATGCTGGCGATGAACCACCAAAGCCTTGTGTGCCACCGGATGCGTTTTCGCTGCCAATACCACCGCTTAGTCCATCGTAAATATTAACACCATTGTTGGTATCGTAATCACGATATGCATATTCACTACCCTCTAAAATTCGGTACTCATCGGTACGAATTTCAGCACCCATTGCTAACGAGTAGTCATCAAAATTTTGAGTAAAATCAAGATTGATCGTTTGCAGTGATAGCTCCATGCCATAAGCGTAACCTTGACGGGGAATCGTGGCGCGAATATCTGCTGCACTTAGGCCTTGGTCATAACGTAAAAAATTCGCGTAAGAGCCGTTAATAGTATCGCTGGTCGTGTAGTCAATACTGTTTTCACCATAGGTGTACGATAAATCTAAGCTTGAGTCGTTATCAAATTCAGTTTTATAACCAAAGTTATAGGAAATATCATCAATCGTGGTATTTATTTTAGGTAAGAAGCCAGCTGGGATAGTTGCATCGCCATCTTGAAGTACCGGATTACCACCTGCATTGGCATTATGACGGAAAAATGCCGCTGATTCGTTATCACGAGTTGAATAGGTAATAAAACCGTATAGTTCACCCGCTCCTAATTCGTAGCCGGTGTTAACTGTTAAACCAAATTGTTGAGAATCAGCGTCACCAATTCTGAATGTATCACGTGGTGCGGTTAATTCGCGTGGATCACCTGCAAGCAAGGTGCCATCAGAAAGTTCAGTACAGCCATAGAACTGGCATGAGCCATGAAGGCCCGCACGGTTAGTTGGTGCACGATCACGGTAGTTGATGGTTGTATTTAAATAACCGTTATCACCTAAAGCAAAGCCTTTATTAAAGTCAATATTAACGGTTTCGCCATCACCTTCTGAATACTCACCGTAGTTAACGGCCGCTTTACCACCTTCGCTGCCATCTTTTAGCACGATATTAATAACACCGGCAATTGCATCCGAACCATATTGAGCTGCAGCGCCATCGCGAAGCACTTCAATACGTTTAATTGCTGAGGCTGGAATCGCATTCATGTCAGTACCCGCAGTACCACGACCAACCGAGGTATTAATATGAATAATACTTGCTTGGTGGCGACGCTTACCATTGATCAATACCAATGTTTGGTCAGGGCCAAGGCCACGTAACGTTGCAGGTCTTAATGCATCAGTACCATCACTAATAGATGAACTTGAAAAGTTAAAAGAAGGTGCGATAGCTTGAAGCATGCGGCCAACTTCTGTTTGGCCGGTGTTTTCGAGTGCTTCTGCACTTAAAATATCAACGGGGACAGGTAAGTCTTCAACTGAACGTCCTGCGACACGACTACCTACAATAGCAATTTTTTCGATGTTTTGTTCTGCGCTTTGTTCAGCGGCATTTATTCCTTGTGAATTAACTGCAAGTAAAGCAGGTAATACGGCAGCACTAACTCCTGAAAGCTTCATCATGTTGTTATTCTTCCTATTGATTTGTTTGAGTTTAATACTCAGTAAACCATTTTGATCAACAACCGCATCGAGCTCAGTCTCAGCTAACAATGCGTTTAACGCATCGAGTTGAGAATAAAATCCATATAATGAATTTGCCTCGTACTGTTTAGCAAGCTCATACGAAAAAACCACTGTTTGTTCAGTTTGCTTAGCAAATTCTATCAAGGCTTTGTCTGCTCGTTGCGCTTTTATATCAAACTGCATCATTTGTCCCTCAGTTTGACTCGCATGCACACTGATACTAAAAAACAGCGGTGCAACGAGTCCCAGCGGACTTAAATAACACGTATGGTTACTGCGCAACTTATATAAACAGTTAGCAAACAAAAATCCTCTATAGGTTTTTATCATTTTTTTAATCTTTAAATTACTTTTTACACCCTTATGAGTAACATTGATTAACAATGGCGTGATTTTCATTACCATTACCTATGATTTTTTTTGATATTTTAAACTAACAACATGCTCGCCTAAACGCTCATGTTCAATTGAAAAGTTATTTTGTAGGCTCTCTAAAAGCCCTGCAACATCACCTGCTTTAAAAACGCCTGCCACTTTAATGCGCGCTAATTCATCAGATGATAATTCAAACCGAGTGGCGGTATAACGGCTAACCTCATTTAAGGCATCAACTAACTTTTCGCCATTAAATATCAACATGCCATTTTGCCAAGCTAAATCACGTTGTACATCATCAACCGATAACTGTGTGATTGGTTTGGTAACGCTTTGTTCAATAATGGCTTTTTCACCAGAAATCACAATGTTGGCATTAATTTGGCGAATATCTTGGTTGCTGTTATCAGCTTGTTGATACGCTTTAAAATCGTCAGCATTAACAGCAACACTAGGGTCGGTGATCATCACTTTACCTTCAGTGACTACCAATTCGAGATCAGAAGAGGTATTGCGCTGCACGTTGAATACTGTACCAAGCGCGGTAAAGCTTTTATCCCCCGCCATAACACTAAACGGGCGTGATGCATCTTTAGCTACATTAAAACGCCCTTCTCCACGACTTAGTAATAACTGTCTGCGTCCTTGGCTATAAGCGACTTCCAATGAACTATTAGTATTAAGCTGAACTATTGTGCCATCTGGTAAAACATAGGTTGCTTGCTCGCCAACCTTTGTTTTATAAATTTTTGTGTAATTTACTTTAGCGAGATCTTGGTTAAAGTTGCTCTGCATGTTTAGCAAAAAGTAGCTACACATCATTAAGGCTGCAACAACACTTGCCGCAATACCGTATACATAAGCAGGCTTGGTTTGAATGCCAGCTGAGTGCTTATTAGGAAATAATACGCTGAGCTCGTTAAGCACACTTAAGTCATCCCACAGTTGTGCTAATTCATATACCGCATTCTGATGAGCCGTGCTTTGTAGCATCCACAGTTTAAATTGCTCTTGCTCTTGTGTACTTAAGCCACGATCAATCGCGCTTATCCATTGCGATGCTTTTTCTAAGATTAACTCTTTTGATGTAAATTGATGGATGTTACTCATTTTACAGCCCTCACTATGCTCGCACTTTGTTGGCAATTCTCATCGTGCGCTTCGTCGCGCATATATAGCATGGTGTTTAGTAGCCCTTTAGCAATGTGCTTTTCTACCGTACTTTGACTTAGCTGCATTTGCTGTGCGATCTCTTTTTGGCTCATCCCATATACTTTTTTTAATATAAAACATTTTCTCACTACAGGGCTTAGTTGCTCAGTAGCACGACAAAATAGTAAAAAACGTTCTTTGGAGGTATATTCATCTTCTAATTGCATCGATTTTAGCAATTTAGGAAGTTCAGTTTCGTGATTTAAAGGAGTACTAAATTTATTATCCCATTTAGCTATATGATTTAGGGCGAGATGTTTAGCTGTTTTCAACATATAACTGCGGGTGTATTGAATATCTTGTTTTAGCTCTGCTTCATAACTTTTAACAAAGGTTTCTTGAACAATATCATCAACATCGTCAGGTAACACAATTTTAGACACAAAGCGCCGCAGTTGCGTGGATATATCTGAGAATGTACTGGCTAATTTAATTCCTCGAGCCACGTGGTAGTCCCTTGTTATTATTATTACGGTAAGATTACGAGTTTTATGGTTAATTACAAGGCATTTTGTTAATTATTGGTTATTTATTAGTTGCGAATATACGCACTCAGTATAAATGTATTAATATTTATTATGTTCTTAATCATTATGGCTGTATAAAAAGTAGCACCCCTAGCGTTTTTATAGTGAAGCCAAACCCTTATTTAGCTTAATTTTTATTGGGTTGCTGTGTAGTAATTTAATAACCGCAACGCTACTATTAACGGATAGAGGCTAGGAGTTAAAAATGAATAATCAAAAATTAGCTGATTTTGAGCTTTACTTTCAAATTGAAGAGAGCAATCGCGTCAATCTATTTGCCGTAGATGACGCAGTGGTACCAAAAAGTTTGGCTGAACTAGACGCAGATATTCCGCCTTTATTTAAACTTGCTAACGAAGTCAGTAGTTTAGATCAAAGTGCTTTGGGTCCTTTGCGTAATTTAGGAGATATTGCCCAAGAACTGACGACGTTTTTACAAGCCCAGTCGCGTAAGATAGATTTGATCATGAGCCATATTTTAGCTTCAGAACAACCTGAAGATAACTCAATTTATTGCGATAGTTATGGCGGCGGCGGAATTAAGTTTACCAGTGAACATTTGTACACATTAGGTCAGAAATTTCGTACCAAACTGTTTTTACAGCATGAAGCCTCTGCGGTGTATTGTTATAGCGAAGTTGTTGCTATAGAAAAACAAGGCAATGAGCATTACCAGTATACCCTGCTGTTTGTATCAATAAGAGACAGTGATCAAGAGTTGGTTGTTAGAGCCAGTTTACATGCGCAAACACGCCAACTTAAAAAGCGTCAACAACTTGAAAAAGCGAAAGAGAGTTCAAACGAATAACACGAGTGTTTATTTACCTGTTTAAATCGCTTTAAATTGTAGTTCAAACGTTTATTTAAAAGTGACTTAGCTGTAATTGAACTGCTAAACTAGCCCCATCTTTATTTGTATTAAAAATCCATGAACTTTAGACTTTTACCTGAATGGGCCGAGCAAGATGCTGTTATGCTTACATGGCCTCATAAAAATACCGATTGGGCTGATAATTTAGCACGTGTTGAACCCGTTTATATTGAACTTGCGAAACATATTACTGCGCAACAAGCCTTAGTGATTGTTGCTCATGATGAGGTATTAAAAACCCACATTAGCTCATTACTAAATGATGCTGGTATTGAGCAAACCCGTGTATATTTTGTTGTTACTCCTACTAACGACACGTGGGCGCGTGACCATGGCCCACTTACGTGCAGCGCTATAGAAAAGCCAGATCAATTAAAAGTCTACGACTTTACCTTTAATGGCTGGGGTAATAAGTTTGAAAGCGCCCTTGATAATCAAATAAACCACACATTAGTTAAACAGCTAAGTAATACAAGTAACCAGTATCAAGCCCTCGATATGGTGCTTGAAGGCGGTGGTATTGAAATTAATGAACACGGTGTATTGCTAACAACCAGCGAATGTTTACTGAATAAAAACCGTAACCCTGATTTAAATCCAAGTGACATAGAAGTACTTTTAAAAGCGCACTTAGGCGCTACTGATTTTTTATGGGTTGATCATGGTTATTTAGCCGGTGACGACACCGATAGCCACATTGATACGCTTGTTCGCTTTGCACCTAACAACACCCTTGTGTATGTAAAATGTGACGATAAAAGCGATGAGCATTTTAGCGCGCTAGATGCCATGGAAAAACAACTACAAAGCTTTAAAACTGCTGATAACACCCCATATAAGCTAATTGAGTTACCGTGGCCAAAAGCCGTGTATGACGATGAAAATACGCGTCTACCTGCCACCTATGCAAATTACTTAATTATAAATAACGCAGTATTAGTGCCTATTTATGATGATGTAAACGACCAACGTGCTTTAACACAAGTTCAAAAAGCATACCCAGAGCACACAATTATTGGTGTAAATTGTTTACCTGTTATTGAGCAATTTGGCAGTCTTCACTGTATTACAATGCAATTACCTCGTGGATTTTTAGCTGGAGCAGCACAATGACAAGCCCTGCACATTTATCAGTTGCCTTAGTGCAACAAAGCAACAGTGACAACGCTGAACATAATATTGAAAAGTCAATTGCGGGCATTCGCGATGCAGCTAGTAAAGGCGCGCAACTTGTTGTATTACAAGAGTTACACCGCAGTTTATATTTTTGCCAAACCGAAGACGTTGATGTATTTGATTTGGCCGAAACAATACCAGGCCCAAGTAGCAACACTTTAGGCAAACTCGCAAAAGAGCTCGGTATTGTTATTGTAGCTTCATTATTTGAGAAACGTGCTACGGGTCTTTATCACAATACCGCCGTGGTGCTTGAAAAAGACGGCAGCATTGCAGGTAAATACCGTAAAATGCATATTCCAGACGACCCAGGGTTTTATGAAAAATTTTACTTTACTCCCGGGGACTTAGGCTTTGAGCCTATTCAAACCTCAGTCGGTAAGCTTGGCGTACTGGTGTGTTGGGATCAATGGTTTCCTGAAGCCGCGCGTTTAATGGCAATGGCCGGTGCTGAACTTTTAATCTACCCGACAGCTATTGGCTGGGATCCACGCGACGATAAAGACGAGCAAACCCGCCAAAAAGATGCTTGGGTTATTTCACAACGAGCGCATGCGGTTGCTAATGGCGTTCCGGTAATTAGTTGTAATCGAGTTGGTCATGAAAGCGATCCGAGCGGTCAAAGTGACGGCATTCAATTTTGGGGCAACTCTTTTATTGCAGGCCCTCAAGGCGAAATGTTGGCAGAGGCTGATAACCAAAATGAACAAATATTAATGGTAAAACTTGATCAAAAACGCAGCGAGAACGTAAGACGTATCTGGCCGTATTTACGCGACCGTAGAATTGATCATTATCAAGATTTAACAAAAATTTACCGTGACTAAATAATAATGTGGCTCTTACTTGTTAAGAGCCTAATTTAATGGAGTAATTAATGGCGTTTGAGCAATGGGCAGCCTTGCCTTGGGTAAAATCTCAAAAAGATAAAATTCAATGGGGCGAACTTCTAGGCAGTGGCTTAAGCATTGCTATTGCACAAGGTGTTAAGCAGCAAGACAACTTAGTGTTAATTGTTACCCCTGATACACCAAGTGCTCTGCGCCTTGAAACAGAATTAGAGTACTTGCTGCCTGATAACCCAGTAATGGTTTTTCCAGATTGGGAAACATTGCCTTATGATCACTTCTCTCCCCACCAAGATATTATTTCAGCACGTTTAGCAACACTCAATACACTGAAAAAAGAGCAACAAAGCGTGCTCATTGTGCCGGTATCAACCTTGATGCTGCGCACTGCCCCAGCATCATTTATATACGGCTCAACGCTGAATTTTAAAGTAGGCGACAGATTAGATACCCATGCCCTGCGGGACAATTTAGAGCAAGCGGGTTACTTACATGTGCAACAAGTCATGGAGCATGGCGAGTACGCTATACGCGGCTCAATTGTTGATTTATACCCCATGGGGAGTAAGCATCCATTTAGGCTCGACTTTTTTGATGATGAGCTTGATACCATCCGTTTATTTGATGTGGAAACTCAGCGCTCAGACGATAAAGTAGAAAAAATTGAGCTACTACCTGCTCATGAGTTTCCTACTAACGAATCAGATATTGAACGTTTCAGAATAAGCTATCGTGAAAAATTTGGCGCAAGTGCTGAGCAAGACTCTGTCTACATGCAGGTCAGTAAAGGTAATTGGCCAGCAGGTATAGAATATTACATGCCGCTATTTTTTGAAGGCTTAGCAACCATTTTCGACTACTTGCCTGACTCAACAACCGTCATGCAATTAGGAGATTTAGAGCATGCAGCAGATAACTTTTGGCACGATGTTAATGTACGCTATGAGAACCGCCGTGTAGATCCTCTACGCCCACTATTACCACCCGATGAGTTATATCAGCCAATTAATGAGCTGTTTTCTAATTTAGGCAATTATGGCCGCATTCGTCTATCGCAAGCAAAGTTAGGCACAAAAGCGGGCAATAAAAATCTCGCAGTTAATGAATTGCCCAATGTACGCATCGATCATAAACAACATCAACCCTACGATGCATTTATTAACTATGTAGCTGAGCAAAAAAAGAAAAAAGGCCGAGTGGTTATTAGTGTTGAGTCGGACGGTCGACGCGAATCATTACTGAGTATATTAAAACCCAGCGGCTTAAAATTTAAAGAATTTGATAGCTTTGAGCAGTTTACCAACAGCAGTAATGACGTTGGTTTAATTGTCAGTCCGCTTGAGCAAAGTGTGGTGCTTAGTACTAAACCAAGCTTGAGCATTATTACCGAGCAAGAATTGCTTGGGATCAAAGTATCACAACGCAGACGCCGTAAGCACAAGTATGAAGCAAGCCAAGACGCGTTAATTCGTAACTTAGCAGAGCTTAAAGAAGGACAACCGGTTGTGCACCTTGACCATGGTGTGGGCCGTTATCAAGGGCTGCAAACGATTGATGCCGCCGGTGTGGTGACTGAATTTGTGACCATTACTTATGCAGGTGAAGCAAAACTGTATGTGCCGGTATCGGCACTTCATATGCTTAGTCGTTACTCTGGGGGTGAAGAGGCCAGTGCGCCACTGCATAAGCTCGGCTCTGATGCCTGGGATAAAGCAAAAAAACGCGCCGCTGAAAAAGTCCGTGATGTGGCTGCTGAGTTACTCGATATTTACGCACAACGCCAAGCCAAGCCTGGTAATAAGTTTACGCTTGATGGCCAAGCTTATCGCCAATTCAGTGATAGCTTTCCGTTTGAAGAAACAGATGATCAACGTAACGCCATTGAAGCGGTACTTGGTGACATGCAGTCAAAACAAGCCATGGATCGTTTAGTATGTGGTGATGTGGGTTTTGGTAAAACCGAAGTAGCTATGCGGGCAGCCTTTGTAGCGGTTAACGATAATAAGCAGGTGGCTATTTTAGTCCCTACCACCCTACTTGCTCAACAACACTACGATAACTTTAAAGACCGCTTTGCTGATTTTCCAATTGAAGTGGGGGTGCTATCGCGTTTTAATTCGACCAAAGAGCAAAAAGAAACCCTTGAAAGAATGAATGATGGCAAGCTAGATGTGGTTATTGGCACTCATAAATTGATTCAACAAGATATCAACTTCAAAGATTTAGGCCTGTTAATTGTTGATGAAGAACACCGATTTGGGGTTCGTCAAAAAGAAAAAATTAAAGCTCTGAGAGCTGATGTAGACATACTCACTCTGACCGCAACCCCTATTCCGCGTACATTAAATATGGCGATGAGTGGCATGCGTGATTTATCAATTATTGCCACTGCGCCGGCTAAACGTTTAGCGGTTAAAACCTTTGTACGCCAACGCGACGAAGAGCTTATTCGCGAAGCGGTACTACGTGAAATTAAACGTGGCGGTCAAGTATACTTTTTACATAACAACGTAGAAACCATTGAACGTGTCGCTCAAGAAATTAGTGAATGGGTGCCTGAGGCAACAGTAACCTCTGCACATGGTCAAATGCGAGAGCAAGAGCTAGAGCAAATAATGACCGATTTTTATCATCAAAAATACAATGTCCTTGTGTGTACCACGATTATTGAAACCGGTATTGATGTGCCCACAGCAAACACCATAATTATGGATAGAGCCGATAAACTTGGTCTTGCTCAGCTACACCAATTGCGCGGACGTGTAGGTAGAAGCCATCATCAAGCCTATGCTTACTTACTTACCGGTAACCCTAAGGCACTCTCTAAAGATGCGAAAAAACGTTTAGATGCGATTGCATCATTGGAAGATTTAGGTGCAGGCTTTGCCTTAGCAACTCATGATTTAGAAATTCGTGGTGCGGGTGAGCTATTAGGCGATGATCAATCAGGGCAAATGCAAACCATTGGCTTTAATTTATACATGGAAATGCTTGAGCAAGCCGTTAACGCACTTAAAAATGGTCAAGAGCCAACCCTTGAAAATCTATTACAAAAACAAACAGAAGTAGACTTAAAGTTACCTGCCTTGTTACCTGATGATTATATTCATGATGTTAACGCGCGTTTAGGTATGTACAAGCGAGTAGCAAGTTGTGCTAACCTTGCTGATATTGATGAGCTGCAAGTTGAATTAATAGACCGCTTTGGTTTATTACCTGATGCAGCTAAAAACTTATTTAGTTTACAACAACTAAAGATGCAAGCGAGTAATTTAGGCATAACTAAAATAGAGGCTAACCCGAAAGGGGGCTACTTTGAGTTTAGTCAAAATACTAAGGTTAATCCTAGCTTCATTATTGGTTTGATACAAAGTGCGCCACATATTTATAAGATGGATGGCGCAAATAAATTACGCTTTGCCATTAGCGAGGCGAATGCCCGTGAACGCTTAAAAATGATCACTGCTATGATTGCAGATTTCGAAAAAAAGGTTAGCCATTAATGTTGCTGAAAAAATCGCTGGTTGTTTTATGCTGCTTGTTTAGTAGTACTGCATTTGCAGAGCGTTGGTTTGAAGTAGAAGTGTTGATATTTAAACAACCCTTTGCCCCATACCTACAAGAAGACTTTAGCTTAAAGCACGACGCCATTGAAGATAAAAACACCTTAGATTTACTAAGCCCTGTTTATAAAAGCCAAGCAATGGACGCATGTATAAACGGCGATCCGCGTTTTCAAAAGCGTACCTTTGCTGACACTCTAGTCAACTCAAACCCTCAGTCAGCAGCGTGTAACGACAGCATTGATTATGTCAAGAGTTACGATGTACTGCCAGTGATCCCTCAAGCACCTGCACAAGAGACGATGGAGCAAACTTACCTGTTAGCCCCTGAGCAGTTGCAGTTTCAATCACAACGCCAAGCCCTAGACCGTAAAGGGTTAACTCCTTTATTACATACTGGGTGGCGATTTGAAGGTGCGAGCAAATTACGTTCGCCTAGCATTCACTTGTTTGCAGGCAGCCAATTAAAAAACAATATGAACACCACGATTAGCTACGCAGATTCTGATTTTATTAGCTTAATAAATACGCCTGAGCCACTGTTTGACGAAGTTCAATCTCCCAAAATGAAATGGGAATTAGATGGCCTATTCAAAATACATTTGCGCCATTACTTATTCATTAATGCACACTTTGATATAAATGAAAGACGTAACAATGGCGATCTAGAGTCAGCCCGCTTTTCACAGTTTAGACGGGTGTTTAGTGAAGACATTCATTATTTTGATCACCCTCGTATGGGGATGATTGTGCAAATTCGAAAATTTAATCATTAACAATACTCATTTCAAAGGAAGTAGCAATGAAGAAACTTTTTATTATTTTTGCAGCACTCAGTCTTGCAGCTTGCTCAAAAGTAAGCTTAGAAAATTACGAAAAGATTAAAATAGGTATGGATAAAACAGAAGTTGAAGCTCTTTTAGGCAGTGCTGATAATTGTGTAGAAAAAACACTGCATACCAGCTGTACTTGGGGTAATGACGCTAAAAATATCGAAATTACCTTAGTATCAGACAAAGTAACGCTATACAGCAAAAAAGGACTAACGGATAAATAGTTTAGTTTAAGTAAAAACAGGAATAACCTGTGTTATTCCTCTTTTTTACTGTCGCTGGTGTAAATCAGCTCTATATTAACAATTTTACTGCGATTTAAAGTGATTTTATAGCGCTGATACAGCGCATTATTAGATTCAGTCTGAACGAGTACCATATTTAATTGGTAGCGTCTTTCAACTCCTTGCTTAGAGATTTTATTATTTTCTAAATGGTAGAGCTTCCCTTCCCCCTTTTTTAAATAACGTGCAAATGGTGCAAGATTAAATTGCAATGTTTGTTGTAAGCTATCGTAGCCTGGCAAAAATTCTTTAGCACTGACCCGCGTTTCACTAGCAAAATGCAGCCATTGCGCCGCCTGTTTATTTTGCTGACGACGCTTAGAGAAAATTTTCCTCACTTCTTTAGGGATTTTTTTAAACCGCGTATATTCTAACCAAATAAACTGGCTCGCTACTTTATCTTTTGTAATACTGTTTTTAAAAATAAAGCGCCATTTTGGCCGTCCTCGCACAATAGCACGCCAAATAATACGAGTGATATCCTCTTTAAATATCTCTCTTAACCCGTAAATAACCCCTAAAATCAAAATCAGTGAAGCGGTTATTTCAGTAAAGGTAGAACGTGCATTTAAAATAACCACCATCACAAAAGCCATTATAACGGCTGTTACAGAGCCTTTTACCAAGCGTTTTAAATAACTATTAAGATAACGGGTTTGGCGCTGCAAAATCACACCATGCTCTATTAAACGCTGCAATAGGCGCATTTTATTAGTGATTCTGTTGGCGTCTTTAAGTGTTGAGTCAGAATTATATTGTTGCTCTGCTCGGTAGTCACTTTCTGACTTACAAAAGTTTAATAAGTCATTTCGCTCTTTTGCGTGATCGCTACTGCGCGGCCCTTCATCAAGCAGCTTTAAAAAAGTTTGTTCAATTTGCCAACTTAGGTAATTATCAGCATTGGTATAAAACGGGATCAGCTTTTCGTTATCTGGGGTGTAACGTCTGAGTTTTCTGAGTAAGCTTTGGCTTTGCTCGCAAAGCTCCATGGCCCGTTGATAAAATTCATCGCTTTCTTGAATTTTTAACGCATCTTTAATATCAGCATCAATGGCGAGACGTACTTGATAACAATATAAATTTAAATTTTGTCGGTAGTCTTGCTGCTCACCTTTGTTTTTACTCACAAAGCGGCTTCGCACTAATGGAAGGTGAATGTTATTCGCGTTATAGGCTACAAAAGATTTAAATTGGTTATTAAAGTAAGACTCTTCGCTGAGTGTTTGTGCATTAATTCCCATTTCATTTGGGATAGAAAAATAAAGATCGAGACGCTGCTCTGCACGCGGTGATAATTGCGGTTCAATAACAAACGATAAATTTTCGTCTTGCTTTAACAATGGTGCCTCCTAATTTTACTTACCTGAGTTTACGTGCCTCTTTAATTTTGTTCAACAAAAAAGGCCTAGTAAAAACTAGGCCTTTTAGTGGTTCTAATTAGTTAAAATTAGAATTTTACGTTTACGTTTGCAAAGAAACGACGACCTAGTACATCGTATGTGTACGGGTCAGTGTTTGAATCATTGTTACCAGTGTAGTAAGGAGGCTGTTTATCGAACAAGTTGTTTACACCTGCAGTAAGAGAAACAGTATCATTTACTAGGTAGCTACCACTTAGGTCACTATAGATAACTGATGGTGTTGTAGGTGCATAACACGTGTCTTTATTTAAACATGCGTAGCTATCCATACCCGCGATGTAACGCATTTGGTATTGTGCATCCCAGTTATCGCCAGACACATTAATGGTTAGGTTTGACTTAAGATCTGCGTAACCACCTGAACCAGATGTTACTAACCCTGCGTAATCAACAGGAGAACCAGTTACTTCTACAACATATTCATCTAAGTAAGTTGTATCTAAGCCCGCTTTCCAGTTAAGACCTACTGCTTCAAAGCTGTATGCAAGATTTAAATCAACACCCGATGTCTTTTCAGAACCAATGTTTTGTAATTGGTTGTTAAAAGTAATACGACCCGTAGAGTCTAGATTTACATTTGCTGACTGGCATAGTGCAGAACCTGCATTAGTGTCTACAGCTAAACACTGATCAACAATGTATTGATTGTCTACAGTTGCAATTGCGTTTTCAATTTCAATTGAGTAGTAATCAAGTGTCATTGAGAAACCATCAAACCACTGCGGTTCATACACGATACCCGCAGTAAATGTATCAGCTTCTTCTGGTGTTAATGCATCATTACCACCAACAGTTACTTCAGCCTGCTCTTGTGCACCAGGGAATTCAACTTGATTAAATGATGGAGAGTTACCTGAGTATAATTCTGAAACCGTTGGAGCACGGAAAGCCGTTGAAACAACGCTGCGTAGCATTAATTCATCATTTGCTTTCCATGTTAAACCTAATTTCCATGTATTATCAGAACCAAACGTGCTGTAGTCGAATGCACGAATAGCGGCACTAAGCTCTACATTTTGCGCAAATGGTGCATCTGTTAGTAGTGGAAGCGCAAATTCAACATAGGCTTCGTTTACATCAAAGCCACCTGCTGTTGGTTCAACCATAGGGTCATTTGCAAGGCCTTGCGCAGTTAGTGAATCTGGTGTGAACCACGCTTTTTCTTGACGACGCTCTACACCCGCAGCAAATGCTGCATAACCTGCAGGTAATTCAAATAACTCGCCAGAAACAGATGCCGCGATAATGAATAACTGGCTGCCACCATTATTTACTTCTGTGTATACATTTTTACGGAAATCTTCTGAAGTCCAAGCAGACTGATCTAACGGGTTAAATGTGCCCTTAACTTCGCCATCTACGGTACGTAAAATACTATCGCCGATCGCACCCATGTTGTGTAAGTTACTTAACTTATCAACCGAATCGTTACGGCCGAAGTTCGCTGAAACGTCCCAAGAGTAATCGCCTACAAAACCTTCAGCACCAACAACGGCGCGAACAGTGTCAACTGACTGTTCAAAAATACGTGGACCAGTATCAGACATACGGCGACCGTAGAAAAGGTCATCACCGTACGCATAGTTTGCAGATTCAGTAATGTATTTACCATCAGCATCTACATCTGCGTAACCATCACCGTTACGGTCTACTTTACTTGTGTATGATTGACCAAGAAGTGAGTCACCCATTGATTCATCATATTTAAAACCAAACCATACAGGTTGTGGTGCCATTTGCTGCTCTGACCAACGCTTGGTGTAAGTGAACTCAGCGAATAAACTTGTATCATCACTAATTTCGTAAGTTGCAATACCCGTTAAATTTAAACGCTCCATTGGCGTGTATAAGTAACTTGTTGGTGAAAAGTTGTAACGATCAGCATCAGTAAATGGGTGTAGACCACCTTGACCACTTAAACCGTTGTCGCCTTGTGCTAAGCCAACGCTAACTTCTTCGCCTTTATCGTTTAATGCTGTTGTAGTACTGTCTTGCCAAATGTGACCACCCTCAGCATAAACAGAACCACCGTTACAGTTTAACCCGTTTGCATCTTCTGCGATTGGGCAATCTGAAAAGTCACGATCTGCTTGTGATGCTTTACCACGATCTGTGTACTGCATGCCGATAACGATATTACCTTTATCGAAAGAGCTACCCACAGTGAAATCTATAGAGTTTTCTGTTGCATCGCCTTCACCGGTAATTGCAGAATTTACGTTCATGTCTAGGCCTTCAAAATTATCTTTTAAGATAATATTGACTACGCCTGCTACCGCATCAGTACCGTATACAGCAGATGCACCATCTTTAAGTACTTCTACTTGTTTGATCATCGAAACCGGAATGGTGTTTAAATCAACCGTTGATGCTGCACCAGTACCTGATGCAATCATACGACGACCATTAACAAGTACTAATGTACGGTTAGCACCTAAGCCACGTAAATCGATACGTGCGTTGCCACCCGAACCATTATTAATACCTGGGTTGGTCATTGCACCGCCCGTAGCGGTCATTTTTTGTAAAACACTATCAATACTTGTTGCACCCATAGCTTGAATGTCATCAGCACCGATAAGTGTAACTGGGCTTGCGTTTTCCATGTCTGAACGCTTGATACGAGAACCCGTTACTTGAATTTTTTCAATTGACTTTACTGCTTCGTCTGCAGCTAAAACTTGAACACTTGAGAACATTGGGATTGCTGCAATTACAGCTAAACCAAGAGTTGATTTTTTCATGGATGAACCCTACTTGTTGAAATTTACCTAAATTGGTAACGCTCACTTTTATGAGAATTTTGAGTGAGCGGGGGCAACTTAGGCGCCTTTAACTGAACGAAAACTTAACGGAAGATCACTATATAAACAGCCAAAATTAAGGTACCCCATGAAAGGGACAAAGGTTACAGCATGTTTCATTGTTAATTAATAAAAACAGATAAAAGTCATGAACTTAACCAAGCGCAATCACATAAAAAACATAGGTGAAATCAAATATATGGAGTTTGTAATCAAATGTAATTTAATCATTAATGTGCCCTTAATAGGTAAATTAACATGTTAATCACAGCTCATTATTAAAACGGTAAAACTAGGTGTTAATTACTAACCATATTTATGCAAGTAGATTGTTTATTTAGTCTGAATTTTTTTACTAAAAGTTTTAATCGTGCAAATTTTATGTTTATTGAGAGTTTCAATCTAGATCTATACCTATAAAGGAGTAATAGCAAAACGAGGGTGTAATAGAAGAAAAGTATTTTATTGCATATGTTGGTATAGCGCTGATCAGATTTGATTATTGGGTATCATTGCGCTTACAGTCCCAGCGCTTTAACTTAGTAATGAATGTAGCTTTTTTATGCTGAGCATAAAACAGACCCTAACATCGGCTAGGAAAGAAACTATGCCTCAGGAGTGTGTTACACAAAAAATAGTGCGATTATGAATAATTGAAAACTAAAACATTTTAGTGAGTAACATTAAAATAATATTCAACCGTTTGGTTAACCGAAGTGCTTTCATTAACTGCAGTGAGCACTAATTTCCAAACCATATTTTGCTCTGAGCAAATACCAACCATAGTATCGGCTAACCAAATATTATCTTGTTTAGTAAACTGCAATGGAATGTAACCCATATACATAGTTACTCCCTCCAATTTAGCCGCTGTTATTGTTAGATCATTAGGTAAGTGAGCATAAATTGAAAACGGTGTCTCTGGTGATAAGATTTCTTCGCTTAACCAAACCTTAACTTGATTTTCAAAATGACATGGTTTGTTATTTTTACACTCAGTTTGCGATTGGCTTACTTTTGCTGTTGATGTTGATCCAGAAAAGTCACAACCTAGTAAAAATAATAGAAAAGAAAGTAAGCATACTCTATATATATACATGCAGGTTCTCAAATATCTAATGTATGGGCCCAACATTTAGGGCAAGTTGGTTGATTATCGGCTTTAATGAGTGAGTAAGGTACAAATCACCTCAAAAAATAGACAGCAACTCAATAAAGTTTGATTGATGTCATATTATTACGCAATTGACCTATCTTTTTAAGGCCAAAAAATTTATCATTTCAACCGCAAAAAAAACAAGTATTTCTTGAGATTATTATCTTTGACAACCACATATTGTGGGGTTTAGATAGTATACTTTGGAATAATAGTAGGTCCTACTTTAACAAGTAGGTAATTCATTTCTAAACGCATTTATTGCAGCGGAAGCCAGAAAATGAGCCAAACAGTAGCATCACAAACTGAGTACAATTATAAAGTTGTACGCCAATTCGCTATTATGACAGTGATTTGGGGCATCGTTGGCATGGGTATTGGGGTTCTGATTGCTGCCCAACTAGCTTGGCCAGCACTTAACTTTGACACACCATGGTTAACTTACTCTCGACTTCGTCCGTTACACACGAACGCAGTAATTTTCGCATTTGGTACAAGTGCTCTTTTTGCGACGTCTTATTACGTCGTACAACGTACATGTCAAACGCGCCTTCTTTCAGATAAATTAGCCGCCTTCACCTTTTGGGGTTGGCAGTTAGTGATTGTTCTAGCAGCAATTACTCTACCTATGGGTATTTCAAGTTCTAAAGAGTATGCAGAACTTGAGTGGCCTATCGATATCTTAATTGCTGTTGTTTGGGTAACGTACGCTGTTGTATTTATGGGCACTATTGCTAAACGTAAAGTGGCTCATATTTATGTAGCTAACTGGTTCTATGCTGGTTTCATTATTACTGTTGCAGTACTTCATATTGTTAACAGCATGGCTGTTCCAGTCTCACTAACTAAATCATACTCAATTTACGCCGGTGCGGTTGATGCGATGGTTCAGTGGTGGTACGGGCACAATGCTGTAGGTTTTCTTCTTACTGCTGGCTTCTTAGGTATGATGTATTACTTTGTACCAAAGCAAGCGGGTCGTCCAGTTTACTCATACCGTTTATCGGTTGTTCACTTTTGGGCACTTATCTCGCTTTACATTTGGGCAGGTCCTCACCACCTTCACTACACTGCGCTTCCTGATTGGACGCAAAGCTTAGGTATGGTGATGTCTATTATCTTATTCGTGCCGTCTTGGGGTGGTATGATCAACGGTATTATGACACTTTCAGGCGCATGGCATAAGTTACGTACTGACCCGGTACTTCGTTTCTTAGTGGTTTCATTGTCTTTCTACGGTATGTCGACGTTTGAAGGTCCAATGATGGCAATTAAATCTGTAAATGCGTTATCGCACTACACAGATTGGACAGTAGGTCACGTACACTCAGGTGCATTAGGTTGGGTTGCAATGATTTCTATCGGTGCAATTTACCACCTTATTCCAGCGTTATTCTCGCAAGGTCGTATGTACAGCATTAAATTAATCAATACACACTTCTGGTTACACACTGTGGGTGTTGTTTTATACATTGTTGCAATGTGGATTTCAGGTGTAATGCAAGGCCTAATGTGGCGTGCAGTTAACTCTGACGGTACATTAATGTACAGCTTTGTTCAGTCGTTAGAAGCCTCTCATCCTTTCTATGTTATGCGTTTCTTAGGCGGTGTATTCATCGTTACAGGTATGCTGGTTATGGCTTATAACGTTTATCGTACAGTTTCAGCGAAAAATAACTCGCTAGAACTTGATGAACAAGCGCAGTTAGCATAACGGAGTCAGATAATGAGCAATAAAAATTCGCAAAATAAACACGAAATTATCGAGAAAAATATCGGCCTTATGGCCATCTTGACTGTTTTCGCAATCAGCTTTGGTGCATTGGTAGAAATTACTCCGCTAATGTTCCAAGACGACACAACTAAGCCAGTTGATGGGTTACGCCCGTTAAATGCGCTAGAGTTTGAAGGTCGTGACATTTATGTGCGTGAAGGTTGCGCTAACTGTCACTCACAGATGATTCGTCCATTTCGTGATGAAGTCGAGCGTTACGGTCATTACTCGGTTGCGGGTGAGTCAGTATGGGATCACCCATTCCTGTGGGGCTCTAAACGTACTGGTCCTGACTTAGCACGTGTAGGTAAACGTTACTCAGATGACTGGCATTATGCGCACTTAGTTGACCCACGTGCAGTGGTTCCTGAGTCGAATATGCCAGGCTTCCCTTGGTTAGCAGAGAACACGCTTGATACAAGCCTGACTCTGAAAAAGCTACAAATTTTCCGTGACACGTTTGCTATTAACCCAGAAAACCCAAAACACCCGGGTTTAGGTTATGGCAGTGACGAGGAATTAATCGCTGACATTGCTAAAGTTGACGCAATGAATGACGGTAAAGGTGCAACAGAAATGCAAGCCCTTATTGCTTATTTGCAACAACTTGGCACACATTTGAAGTAGATTATTATGGACTACGGGACATACAGAGGCATTTTGACTCTGGTAATTTTAGTATTATTTATTGTGATTGTTGGATGGGCATATAGTAAGCGCAGTAAAAGTCGTTTTAAAGACGCTGCTAATGTCATATTTGAAGATGAAAAAAAACACAACAATACACTCTCTAACGAGGAAAAGGGGTCTGAGAAATGACTAGCTTTTGGAGTATATGGGTTATTGTATTAACCCTTGCATGCTTAATCATTATCTTTGGTCTACTAGTTTGGAACTTAAAAAACTATGTAGGCGTAAAAGAAGGTGAAAGCTGTGGACATGAGTTTGACGGCATTGAAGAATTAAACAATCCACTACCAAAATGGTGGACATACATGTTCTTCGCAACGTTTGTATGGTCTGTTTATTACTTAGCAGCTTACCCAGGTTTAGGTAACTGGGAAGGCTTAGCAAAGTGGACCAGCTCAAATCAAGGTGTTACCTCTTTAACTGAATCGAAAGAAGCAGTGGTAGACGCTCAAGAAAACGGTCGCTTTGTAAAGCTAGATGCAGAATACCGCGCCGCTGAAGAGCGTTTTGGCCCAATTTTCAATGAATTGGCAAAAACCCCTGTTTTAGAATTGGTTGACTCTAAATTAGCGGGTGATGCAGCTCAGCAAATCGCTCTTGAAAATGGCACTAAACATGAACAAACGCAAGGTCAATTAGCAGTTGAAATTGGTCAACGCTTATTTGCTCAAAACTGTGCGCAATGTCATGGCTCTGATGCTCGTGGTGGTACAGGCTTCCCTAACCTAACAGATAACGACTGGTTATATGGTGGTACGCCTGACAAAATCAGAGAAACGTTACTTTTAGGCCGTGTTGCAGCAATGCCTCCTTGGGGTGATGCATTAGGCGAGCAAGGCGTTAAAGAAATGACGGCTTACGTACTTAGCCTATCTGGTCGTACTGTTAACCAAAAAGATGCCGCGGCAGGTAAAGCGAAATTTGCGATGTGTGCAGCTTGTCATGGTGCAGATGGTAAAGGCTCAGTTGCGCATAACCTACCGTTCGGTGCACCTAATCTAACTGATAACATTTGGTTATACGGTGGTTCTCAACGTGCTGTTGAAGAAACACTAAACCACGGCCGTGCTGGTGTAATGCCTGCTTTTAAAGAGATCTTAGGCGAAGACAAAATTCACCTATTAACTGCTTACGTTTATAGCTTATCGCAAGAAAAATAACGATAAAGTTAACAAAACGTTTCAGTTTTAATCTTTTTATTTCAATAGATTAATACAGATCAAAAAAGCCTCCACTCGGAGGCTTTTTTTTAGTCTTTTTCTTTTATTTATTATAATATAGCTGCACATTCATCAATTTTAGAGCAACTATGCAACCGACTCCGTGGTATAAAAATTTTTGGCCTTGGTTTTTAATCTTCTTCCCTCTAGCTGCAATTATTGGCTGCATTAGTTTATTTATTACAGCCATTGGTAACGGCCCAGATATGGTCGTTGATGACTATTATAAAAAAGGCAAAGCAATTAATTTAGAGCTGATCAAATTTGATAAAGCAAAAGCTTTATATTTACATGGTGACCTCAATGTATCTGATGAGCGAGTAAGCTTTAAATTTACTAAAGGCGATACGAGCAACATTCATGCGCTAAAATTATCGTTTTTTCATCGCACTATAAAAGCTCATGATTTTGAAGCTACCCTCACTCCAAATGCTAATCAAGAGTTTACTGCATTATTAGAAAGCTACACGCCTGGTGCTTACTCAGTGTTTATTGAACCTGTTGATGCTAGTTGGAAAATGAAAGAAAGTGTCACTTTACCAACCACAACCACCATTTTAGTTACTCCTAACTATAAGTAGTATTTAGTATGTCTAAAAATTGCTTTCATTGTCTTGAAAGTGTGCCGGCAGGGTTTGACGCACACGTTATTATAGACAATACCGCTGAGCCAATGTGTTGCATTGGCTGCCAAGCGGTTGCTCAAAACATCATTGACCAAGGAATGACCGACTACTACAAATACCGCACCGTAAGTGCCGGCAAAGTAGAGCAACTGGTTCCTGAACAGCTCGCTTTTATTAAAAGCTATGACAATGAAGATATCCAAGATGAATTTATTAGTACGCACAACAACAACTCTGAGGTATTACTGAGTGTTGAAGGTATAACCTGCGCCGCCTGTGCCTGGCTAATTGAAAAGCAATTATTAAACCTTAAATCGGTAAAACGCGTTGATGTAAATACCTCAACAAATCGTGCCATGATCCACTGGGATAAAAGCGCCACGCCTTTAAGTGAGCTAATTACCTCATTGGCTGAAATAGGTTATAAAGCGTACCCCTTTCAATCTGATTTAGAAGCTCAGCAAAAGCAGCAAACTGCCAAAGCGTATATTCGTCGTCTCGGTGTTGCAGGTTTGATGACCATGCAAGTGATGATGTTTGCCTTTGCAATGTACTTTGGCATGTTCTCTGGAATGGACAGCAATTTTGAACAGTACTTTAGATGGATCAGTTTAATTCTCGCTACCCCCGTTATCCTATACAGCGCCCTGCCCTTTTTAAGTAATGCAATTAATGGCTTAAAAGCAAAACAGTTGAATATGGACTTACCAGTATCATTGGCTATTTTTGGTGCTTATGGCGCTAGCTGTTATGCCACAGTAATGGAAGTAGGCGAGGTTTACTTTGAATCTATTTGTATGTTTACCTTTTTACTCTTATTAGGTAAATACTTAGAATTTAGAGCGCGTTTAAAAGCCAGTGAATTCACTGCTAACTTGCAAAAGTTGTTACCCCTTACTGCCCGTACGCTCGATGAACGCGGTAATGAGCACATCATTGCCGCCAAAAAACTCAAACTTAACGATATTGTGTTAATAAAGGCAGGCGAAACCATTCCTGCTGATGGCATATTAGTTAAAGGCAGTACCAGTGTTGATGAGTCGATGATGACCGGCGAACATCAACCAGTACGAAAGTACATTGATCATAACGTGTATGCAGGCACGGTTAATCATGATGGTATAATTGAAATAAAAATCAACAAGCTAGGCCAAAACACCCTGCTTAATCAAATTATTCGCCTGCAACATAATGCCCTGACAAAACGCCCAAGACTGGTTGAAATTACCGATAAAGTGGCGCAGTGGTTTGTTGCTGTATTACTAGTATTTGCCTCCATAACTGCAATTGGTTGGTATCAGGTAGACCCTGACGTTGCATTTTGGATCACTATTTCGGTGTTAGTGGCCACTTGCCCGTGCGCATTAAGTTTAGCAATTCCAACCGCATTAACCTGTGCTGTAGCAACCTTAACCCGCAAAGGCATATTAATAAAGCAAGCGCATGTGCTCGAAACGCTATCAAAGCTCACTTTATTTGCCTTTGATAAAACAGGTACGCTTACACAAGGTAAATTTAGCCTCGACGTGATTGACATACTTGATGATAACTACAGCAAAGAGCAAATTCTTGATATTGCAGCCCAGCTTGAAAGTTATTCTGAACACCCTATTGCCAGTGCATTTAAGGAGTTTAAAGGACAGCGTAAATTTGACGATGTACAACTCCACCCAGGCATTGGGATAAGCGCCCAGTTTGATAATACCCATTACGCTATTGGTAAAAGTGGCTGGTTTGATACAAAGAAAACCAACGCACAAGCCACGCTTTATATAAACAAGCAGGCTGTTGCACGCTTTTACTTTGTAGATAAAGTTAAAGCTGATGCCGATAAGCTAATTAATGTTTTACAAGCGGCTAACCTTAGTTGCCATATGCTAACTGGTGATGCATCTGATGCGGGTGCCAAAGTAGCTAAAAAGTTAAAGCTTGATTCAGTACTTGCCAGTTGCAGTCCAAAAGATAAACAAAATGCCGTTGATCACTGGTCATCGCAAGGTGAAATTGTTGCTATGGTTGGCGATGGCGTAAACGACAGCCCAGTATTTGCCAGTGCCCATTTATCTATCGCCATGGAAACCGGTGCCGATATATCTAAAAACAGTGCTGATGTTGTATTGCTTAACAGTGACTTAGCTTCAATCTCGCATTTGTTAACTATTGCTAAACAAACACGACGTATAATTAAGCAAAACTTGGCGCTTTCTTTATTATATAATGGCTCTATATTACCGCTAGCGGCTATGGGCTTAGTTGCTCCTTGGATGGCCGTTATTGGTATGTCTGCCAGCTCTATTATTGTGATATGTAATTCACTAAGGCTATTAAAGTTATGAGCATAATTTATATTTTAGTTCCTATCGCTATTTTGTTTGTATTGATTGCTATTGGCGTATTTTTTTGGGCAGTAAAAGGCGAGCAATTCTCTGATTTAAACAAGCAAGGCCACAGTATTTTGTTTGAAGACGACAAAGAGCAGCACAATAAAAGTAATGATTGACCCTATTTTTGTTAGCGCTTTTTTAATGGGTTTAATTGGCAGTGGTCATTGCATTGCTATGTGTGGTGGTATTGCCAGCTCATTACAACTTGCCAGCAATAAACGTCAAACGTGGTTATATTCTCTAGCTTATAACAGCGGTCGAGCTTTAAGTTATATGCTAGCAGGAGCCCTTGTTGCGGGTATTAGTAGCCAGTTTGCTACGCAAAATTCTGCTTTTTCATTATTTCTGTCATTTTTAGCCGGTATTTTTATGTTACTGGTTGGCATTTATATTATGCGCTTAGCCGCCACCTTACAGTGGCTCGAAAAACTGGGTAAAACCCTCATTTGGCAGCATTTAATTAAACTTAATAAATATTTAATGCCCATTGATTCGCCTTTTAAAGCCCTTGGCTATGGCGCGTTATGGGGCTGGTTACCGTGCGGTTTAGTATACTCTGCACTTACTTGGGCAATGACCAGTGGCAACGCTATTAATGGTGCTTTAGTTATGCTGGCATTTGCTCTAGGCACATTTCCTGCCATGATCACCTTAGGTATGGCTGCACAAAAGCTAAATGCGCTTTTTAATCACCCATGGACACGAATAACATTAGGCAGTGTTATCATTTGGTATGGTATCTACCTTCTGATCATTGCAACAGATAAGCTAGTGCATTAACATTATAAAATGTCGTGCATAGAAATTTAACGGATTGAACTTATGGATTTTTCTCAAAGTCGTGCTAAAGGTAATTGTGCCATTAGCTGTAATAACTGCAGTATTAGCCAGTTATGTTTACCATTTTCTTTAAATGGCCAAGAAATGGATAAACTTGATGAGATCATTGAGCGAAAAAAACCATTACACAAAGGTGACTACTTATTTGAATCGGGCGCGCCTTTAAATGCAATTTTTGCGGTTCGTTCGGGTTCGTTTAAATCGTATACATTGTCTGAGCAAGGCGATGAACAAATTACAGGCTTTCATTTAGCTGGCGACCTTGTTGGATTTGATGCCATTAATAAAATGCAGCACCAAAGCTTTTCTCAAGCACTAGAAACCTCAATGGTATGTGAAATCCCCTTTGATACCCTTGATGAACTCGCTGGTAAGTTGCCTAAGCTACGCCAACAAATTATGCGCTTAATGAGTAGTGAAATAACCTACGATCAAGAAATGCTGCTATTACTCAATAAGAAGTCTGCCGAAGAGCGTCTAGCGAGTTTTATTTATAATTTATCAGAGCGTTTTGGTGAACGTGGTTTTTCACGTAAAGAATTTAGATTTACCATGACCCGCGGTGAAATTGGCAACTACCTTGGTTTAACTGTTGAAACTATTAGCCGTTTATTGAGCCGTTTTCAAAAAGCAGATTTAATCAAAGTAGAAGGTAAGTTTATTACTATTTTAGATAATGACGCGCTTGCAAAAACAGCTGCTATTATAAAACCCCGTTAATAATAGTTTCTCATTTTAAAATTAATCCTCCCTAAATCAGAGCGTAATTATTGCAATTATGCTCTATCTCTACTAACACTTTGAGTAGAGGTATTAACCATTCACTTTTAAGAGTCGATGAAGATAATTACTTATCTAGCTCATTTTCTAACATAAAAGCAACTATGTCCTATTACACTCTTATATAGAAGGACAATCTTATGCCTTATTCTTTATTTCTATTTATCACTCTTTCTTTAAGTATTTTATTTAGTAGTCAAGTATCAAGCTCTATGATCCCCGATGATGGAATTGATGACTCACAAGCACTAAAAGACTTGATTTTAAACACTGCAGAAAACTCTGATCTTAAAATAGACAAACCAGGAGTTTACGATATATGTTCAGCTATTATCGTCAGAAACCTTAGTAACATTACTATCACCGCTAATGCTGGCGTCATACTAAAAAAGTGTGACCAATTTGAAGGAGAATATATTTTATCGTTTTATAATTCACGCTTCATAGAAATTAATGGTTTTATTTTTAGAGGGTTAACGACAGACAAAATTAATTATGTTTGGGGTGAGCAAGGTATCCTTTTTGCAGGCTCCGAAGATATTTCAATTAAACATAATCACTTTTATGATTTTGGTGATGCGGCTATAAGAGCAACATCTTCACATTTATCATCCCATGATGCGAATATAAATTCTTTCAGAATTGATATTCGTAATAATTACTTTGAAAATGTCACACAAGTAACAACTACTCACCCGTGGAATAATAACTATGGAGGTACGCATGATATTACAGTTGAAGATAATATTTTTGAGGGATTGAAGGGATCATTGAAATTTGCCACGGTTAAACCTGTATCAAAAGCTCTAGTAAGATATAACACTTTCAAAAACACCAAAGGCACTGCTATAGAAATTACTTATTACTCTAACGTAAAAATTATTGCTAATACCTTTATAGACAGTGATAAGTTTATCCTCAATGCTTACCCTAATAAACCAAGAAGTGTAACGGAGCCTTTTAATTGGGGAAGTATTTATTTTACTCACAACACAGTTTTACGTTCTAAGGGAGGCATTAGAATACAGTCAGATGTAACCGACGAGCTAATAGATGACAAATACGTTAGAGGCATTTATATCAATAACAATCACTTTATTAACGTTGATATGACCGTTTATCCTGAAAAAAAATATTGGTATCTTATTAACTTATTCAGTAGAGGTGGAAAGAGTTATCTGTTTTCTACCATTAAAGATAACGTTTATAACTTACTACCTGAAGTGGGCTTTGTGAAAAAAATGAGTGGATTCACTGTAGAAGATAACACTTTAATAAAACCTGAGAATAATTAAATCTTTATAAAGCCCTACATGCTTTTATCCAAGATAAAGAGTTTTAAAATTAGAGAAACTTTATTTCTTGATATAGAACAATAATCTTAGTGCTTCCCCCTTTAACTGTTGTGTATTTGCGTTACACTAAATATATAACTGTTAAGTGAATGGAGTAGCACAATGGAAACGATTAAACGTATTATCGCGGTTATTGACCCAACTAAAGACGATCAAAATGCCCTCGCGCGTTCAATAGATTTAGCCAAAAAGTCGGGTGCAAGCATTACCGCATTTATGACGGTTTACGATTTCTCTTACGAAATGACTACTATGCTATCAGGCGATGAACGTGAAGCAATGCGTCAAGCCGTCCTTAAAGATCGTGAGCTATGGCTTAAAGAGCTGATCTCTCCTTATCAAAATATAAATATAGATACGCAAGTTATTTGGCATAATCGCCCATACGAGGCAATAATTAATACCGTTATCAATGATAAATACGACTTGGTTATCAAAGGTACGCATCAACATGGCGCACTAAAAGCGGTTATTTTTACTCCTACAGACTGGCATTTAGTTAGAAAATGCCCAACGCCCGTTCTATTTGTTAAAGATATGCAATGGCCAGCACAAGGTAATATTTTAGCTGCTGTGAATGCAGTCAGTGAAAATGAGCAACACCTATCACTTAATAAACGCATAATTAAAGATGCACAATTTTTATGTGAACTCGCTAATGCTAAACTTAACTTAGTTAATGCCTACCCTGCTACACCGGTAAATATTGCCATAGAAATCCCAGAATTTAATCCTGGGCTTTACAACGAATCAGTTAAAAAACATCACATTGAATCAACCAATGAATTAGCTAATGAGTTTAACCTAACCTCTGATCAATGCTTTATTGAAGAGGGATTGCCAGAAGATGTGATACCGGATGTTGCAAATCGTTTAAATAGTGAGTTAGTGGTTATTGGCACTGTGGGACGTACCGGCTTAAGTGCTGCATTAGTGGGTAACACCGCTGAGCATGTTATTGACAGCCTCGATTGTGATGTACTTGCATTGAAACCTGATGGCTATGTAAGTCCACTCGCAGAAAGTTAACGTTTGCTGTAGCTGTGATATTACATATGGCGTATAATACGCCCCTTTATTTTTAGCAATTAATTTTGCCGTACTGTTTATAAGGGGGCGTAGTGTCTCATTCTGCTCAAGCCAAAGCTCAACACAACTTAAATAAGCTTCAAAAGCGTTTACGTCGCCTCACAGGTCAAGCTGTCATGGATTTTAACATGATAGAAGAAGGTGATCGTATCATGGTGTGCTTATCTGGCGGAAAAGACAGTTACACTATGCTCGATATGCTGCAACATTTACAGCGTGTTGCCCCTATCAAGTTTGATCTTTTTGCGGTTAACCTTGACCAAAAACAACCAGGCTTCCCTGAGCATGTACTGCCTGAATACCTTGATAATTTAAATATTGAATACAAAATTGTCGAAGAAGATACCTACAGTATTGTTACCGATATTATTCCTGAAGGTAAAACAACCTGCTCACTTTGCTCTCGTCTGCGTCGTGGTATTTTATATCGTACAGCTAAAGAGCTAGGCGCTACTAAAATCGCATTGGGTCATCACCGCGATGACATGATTGAAACCTTGTTTTTAAATATGTTTTATGGCGGCAAACTTAAAAGTATGCCGGCTAAACTAATGAGCGATAATGGTGAACACATGGTTATTCGCCCATTAGCTTATTGTAAAGAAGCCGATATTAGTCAATACGCATTTAATCAAGGCTACCCTATTATTCCGTGTAACTTATGTGGCTCACAAGAAAACTTACAACGTAAGCACACCAAGAACATGCTAGAACAATGGAATAAAGAGCACCCAGGGCGTATAGAAAGTATTTTTACTGCAATGCAAAATGTTGTACCTTCGCATTTAGCTGATAACCAATTGTTTGATTTTGCTAATCTGCAAACCGGTGACGTTATTGATGGTGGCGATATCGCGTTAGATAAACCAGATATTCCAAAAGCGCCAGTTAATCCTGAACAAGATGAACTAAACCAAGCCGACGTAGTTACCATAAATTTAAGCTAACTTTTAAGGGTTTGCAGTAATGCAAACCCTTCACTCTGTTCTATGCTGCTACTTACCGGCAGCTAATCCTTGTAAAAACTCTAAACTCTGCAATTCTTGTTTATTCGCCTGATAAGGTAGCTGCTGTAAGCTATCGTAAGCAAAATCTTCAATAGTAAACTCACTCACTTTACTTTGCCCAAAGCTGTTACGCTCACCTGGACTTGGCGACATACGCTCAATAACAAAGTCACTCAATCGTAAGCCATTTGTTTGCTTAGGCAAAACAGACCAATGTGCTTTAAAATCAATTTTTTCGCTGCCCTCATTTAAACGTGCTTTAGCAACTAAATGCGCTAATGGCGAACTACCACTGTATAAGTTAGCTCTTAAGCGATATAAGCCACTTTTTATAACCGTTAAATTAGCAGGCACTATCATATTATCATTACGTGGATACGCGCTATCAAAGCTAGTTAGGGTTGCACTAGGCGGCATATATTGTATTTGTGCCACCACAGGGACCATTTTACCTGCAATGTCGGCCTCAACTAATAATTGTAAATTACGAGGATAGTCTTCCTCACCTTTAAACGTAATTGCTAGCTTATTGTCACGAGCAACACCGCTATGTGTTTTTAACGGCTGTTTGGTATCCGTATCACTGAGTGTTACCTGTGCTTTACCTAAATTTTGTGCGCTTATGGTTAATTCAATTGCTTGCGGATAGACATAGCGATATTGAGATAAACTTAAGGTTAACTCCCCCCCTTGCTCTCCTACAGGGCTAGTAACCGGAAAAAACTGATTTGGCTTAAGCCGGTCTTCATCATATACCGTTAAAGGTTGCGAATAAGGTGGAAATGCTAAGCTTTGCTGATATTGCTGCGCGACTGCCGATGCTGCTTTTGCTATATCTTCATTAAACTCATGCTGCTCTTTAGGCATGTTTTTTATGCTCGGTTTAACATCTAGTACCTTAGGTTTTGCTGGCATAGCTACAAATTCAGGTGTTTTTTTATGCTCTTTAGCTGTTGTTTGCGAAGCTGAATAACTAGCATTGCCTTTACCTAAAAACCACATCAAGCCGGTAACTATTATTACTAAAACAATAACGTAGGATTTTTTCATTGTTATTTATCCTATAAATACTAGGGTCTGTTGACCTTTCAAGGTTAAATTTGCAGCAGTCTGTTTGGTATTTAGGCAAGGCAGAGCCTATGTGGTGTGGTTATTCCCCATAAATAGGCGATAACGCAGCATCAATACTAAACAGGCGCAGCCCTTCGGGTTCTGCCTAGGGGCGATTTACTCTTTGTTTCTCGGTTTTTACTTATTCTTACATGGATGTAAGCCAGTAGAATAACGCAGGAGCAGTTATCGAGCCCACTAGGTTACAAACCTCGCGCCGCGATTAAACCGCCCCTAGTTTGAACAAATTGTAATCCGCAAAGGTCAACAGACCCTAGCAGTTAATCACTTTTAGAACGTAAAGCTGATGCAATTTGCATTAAGCTTTTTTTGGCTAAAAATAAATAACTGCATAAAGCTAATTGGTACCAAAAGCGTGCAGCATATAAAGCCGCACGCACAATCACCTTTATGGGATCACATTATATATGAGCGTTGAAGCACTCAAATTATCAGAGTCTTTTACATAACGGTATTGTTTTTTCCAAAACCAACTACCGGTAGTTTCATCGACAGTTTCATATCCTAATGTATCGCCAGCCACGCTAATATTATTCATTGCCACCGTTACATTACCTTGGTGCTGCGCTTGTTGAATTTCGTTATGGCTGTAACTGTTAGTCATCATTAATGGATAATGGTATGGCATGAAGCTACTAACAGCATCACCTTGCGATTTTAAACGCCCATTGGTATCAATATTGGCGCTACAACTGCCAAATGAGCTTACCGAGCTTGCACCGCATGATGAGTGAGTAGCGACTACCGAATCATCGTTACCACGCAAAAAACCAGCCGTTAAACCTAAGTAAGCATTACCATCGGCCACAAAACGTAAACGCGGTGTGCGCGCATCAGGTAATGGCGCAATTCTACGTGCATTGTTAACTTTTAAATCATGCAATACACCAACCGCCTCATTAACTTCACTGCCTAGCCACCAAGTTAATGCAGCATCTACAGCAAAATTCCACGATGCGCCGGTTAACGCACTCACCGCTAAGTCGGCTAATTCACTACCGCCACCAGCACCCGCTAAATCAAAGGTAGCAATAATATTAAGCGGTTTTAAACCCGCGTTTTCTAGCCAGTTTTCTTGGTTATCTATGATGTATCGGGCAACTAAGTCACCGGTAGAGTGGGTTACAAACACGCAGCCTGGCTCGCATAAATTTGAGCGAGAGATCTGTTGTAGCTTGGGCCATACCCAATCTGTAGTAATTTTTCCTTCTATTCGTTCATACGCAGGCCAGTCAATGCGCTCGTCGGCACGGTTTACCCAATAAGACTGCCAATAACTTTGGCCATCGTTTACTACATCACTACCTGCTTTATTGGTAAGCTGGGATACTTGCAAACCATGAATTAAAACTACTTTATACTCTTTACTAAGCGCAGAAAAACTCATTAAGAGCCCTATTGCTGCTGCAAATAAAGTCGCGCGTTTAAAAGTGTGTGTGTTGTTCATATTAATCCTTAACTGATTGAATATTTTTATTATGCTTAGCTTGTTACACGCTGTTGTCAGTGCATGGTAAAAGCAATGCATTGACCAGTATTGGGAACAAATCTAAAAAATGCAACATTTTGTTATCATTTTCACCGTTAAAGCTAAATATTTGCGTTAAAATACGACAAAAGCGCCAAACTATTGTGTTAAACAAAATAGCTTTATCCCCTTCTTAAGCAGTATCAATAAACTTTCTTTTAACTGTGGTTAACTAATAAACAACACTACTTTTTATTGGTGTAATAGCGTAAGTTAATTACACACGATGAAAACCAAGGAATTAAAATGATAAAAAAAATAATTTTTGGCAGTGTTTTATTTACTGCAATTTCAGCGCCTAGTTTTGCTAGTAGTATTAACACCGAACTTGAACATGCAACACAAAGTGTAAGTGAAAAAGTCATTACATGGCGTCGCCATTTGCATCAATATCCTGAGCTGAGTAATCGCGAATTTGAAACCGCGAAGTACATTACTAACCATTTAAAATCACTGGGGCTTGAAGTACAAACTGGTGTTGCGCATACCGGAGTTGTGGCTAAATTAAGCGGTGGTAAAAAAGGCCCTTTAATCGCCCTTCGTGCCGATATGGATGCTTTACCCGTTACCGAACAAGTTGATTTACCCTTTGCCTCTAAACAAACCTCAACCTATCGTGGTAATGAAGTAGGCGTTATGCATGCCTGCGGGCACGACACTCATGTTGCTATTCTAATGGCCGTAGCAGAGTCACTGGTAAAAATTAAAGAGCAGTTAGCGGGTGAAGTACTGTTTGTATTTCAACCGGCTGAAGAAGGTGCCCCCGAGGGAGAAGAAGGAGGCGCAGAGCTAATGCTAAAAGAAGGTTTATTTAAACAAAAACCTGAAGCGGTGTTTGGCTTGCATGTCACCAGCTCACTTAATACTGGTCAAATTGGCTTTAGAGAAGGGGCACTAATGGCCAGTGAAGACTCTTTCACAATTAACGTAACGGGTCGTCAAACTCATGGTTCACGCCCTTGGAATGGCGTAGATCCCATTGTTGCTTCATCACAAATTATAATGGCAACTCAAACAATCGCCTCTCGCCAGGTAGATGTAACTAAAGCACCTTCTGTTATTTCATTTGGCGCGATTAACGGCGGCATACGCTCAAATATTATCCCCGATAATGTAGAGCTTATTGGTACAATTAGAACCTTTGATCAAACTATGCGTGCCGATATTAAAAAACGTTTAGCTAAAACCGCTGAACTGGTTGCCGAATCCGCGGGGGCTAAAGCTGATGTGCATATAGCTCACGGCTACCCTGTAACAGTAAATAATGTTGCACTGACCCAAAAAATGACCCCTACACTTGCCCGTATTGCTGGTGCTGACAACATTATTACCACAGATTTAATTACCGGTGCAGAAGACTTTAGCTATTATGCACTAGAAACCCCTGGGCTGTTTTACTTTTTAGGCGTTACTCCAAAAGATCAAAACGCTAAAACGGCACCAAGTAATCATTCACCTCAGTTTTATGTTGACGAAAGCGCATTACAACTTGGCGTAGAATCATTATCTCAACTGGTCGTTGACTACTTACAATAAAAACCCAGTATAACAAGCACAGGGCTAATAACCTGTGCTTATGTTATAGAGAGTGTTATTCAGCTAATATAAATCCCCTATCACTTAACCTTAATATCTAATATAAATTCTCAACTTGGTAAGGACACCTCAATGACGGCAGAGTATTTTAATTTTTTAAGCCTTATTGGCGTGGCATTCTTTGCAATTTCAGGTGCATTATTAGGCCACGACAAAGATATTGGTGGATTTGGTGTTGTGGTTGTTGGCTCAGTCACTGCGTTAGGTGGTGGCACGCTCAGAGATATTCTTCTTAACCAACCTGTATTTTGGATAGCCAACCCCGATTATTTATACGCTACCTATGGCGCTATTTTTGTCACCGTTATGTTTATTCGCCACTTGCCCGACCTGTCTAACTATTACATGTTACTGGTTGATGCCATCGGTATGGCTATTTTTAATGTGGTCGGTATTGAAAAAGCATTAATTGAAGGTACAACCATGGTGGTTGCGCTTACAATGGGAATGACGACGGGTATATTTGGCGGCTTAATACGTGATGTGATCTGTAGAGAAGTGCCACTGGTGATGCGCGAAGAGCTATACTCCACCGCGTGTTTTGCAGGAGGCTTAACCTATGCCACACTATTTTTATTAGAAGCTCCTTATTTATGGTGCATTATAGGTTCATTATTGGTAACCGTCTTTCTAAGATTGGGCGCACTGCATTTTGGCTGGCAACCCAACCTATTTAGAAAACGAACTCCAAAAATAAGAGATTAGTATAAGTATGGCTTTACACTAATCGCTCATACAAGCCTGACGCCCGTGATACACTTTTACCCATGGCCAATTGCAGCACTTTTTTATCTGCCACCAGCTCAAAGGTCTGTTTTGCGCGGGTAATTCCCGTGTACACTAATTGCCTATTAATACCGATACTCGCCTGCTTGAGCGGTGGTAACACCATCGCGGTATAACTAAACTCTGAGCCTTGCGATTTATGAATGGTCATTACATACACTTTATCGTGCACCGGAAGCCGTGCGGGTGAAAATGCCCGTTCATTCCCTTGCTCATCAATAAACAGTGCCTTGAGTTGGCCGCTATCATCGGGCATTAAAATCCCTATATCACCGTTAAATAATTTTAGCTGGTAGTCGTTTTGACTAACCATTATCGGCATCCCTATATAATGCCGCTGATTAGGATTAACGCTAATTAAACCTTGCTGCTGTAATACCCGTTCAATACGCTGGTTTAAACTATTAACGCCGTAATCGCCTTCACGTACTGCAGCAAGTAACTGATAACTGGCAAAAGCTGCATGCACTTGCGCAACACTGGCACCTTGCGCTATCAGTGTTAGGTAATTAGCATAATGACTTGCGGCACTATTTACTAACTTTTCAATTGGTGTGGAAACAAAATCATAGTCTAAAATAATATCGCTAAAATGCCCTTCGCTACTTTGTTGTTCAACATAGTTTAATATCCCACGTTTGTTGGTATTAACCGCCAGCGCCAATTGACCTATGCCACTTTTTGCATCAAACCGATAGCTATGTTGTAAAAAGGCAATGCAATCCGCGAGTTTAAACTCACTTTGAGTTTGCGCGTTGAGTTTAACAGTGCCATTAAAGCACAGCGTGTTCAATTGCTCACAGCGTACTTTTGAATAACGCGGTGTTTGTCCAAGCACTAACCCTTGGCATAAATCACTCATTACACTGCCAGTATCAACCGAAGCAAGTTGGTCTTTATCGCCGAGTAAAATCAATCGTGCATGATCTGGCAAGGCCTCAATTAGTTTAGCCATAAGTGATAAGTCGACCATGCTGGCCTCATCAATAATCAATACATCAACATGCAACGGATTGCTTTTATCGTGCCGGAATTTATTGGTAAATGGCTTAACTCCCAACAACCGATGAATGGTTTGCGCACTTTGCGGGATCAACGAATTAATATCAGCCGGTATTTCACTAAGCTTATTTTTAGCCCCTAAAATTGACTCTGTTAGCCGTGCCGCTGCTTTACCTGTGGGTGCTACTAATTTTATGCTCAATGGCGCCGCTTTATATAACGATTGTAAAATCGCTAACAGCTTTGTTACCGTGGTGGTTTTACCGGTGCCAGGCCCGCCCGTGATCACACTAAAACCTTTTGTGGCGGCAATCGCACACGCTACTTTTTGCCAATCAATGTCAATACTCGGATCATCAGGAAAGTAGCGGGTTAATAACTGAGCAAGTACTGCATCATCAATGTTAAGTTGTCGTTCGCTCATTGTCAGTAATCGTTGGGCAAGGGTTTGTTCATAGCCTGCTAAACGAGAAAAATATAATCGTTGATTAAACAATTGCAGCGGCTTTTGCTCCCCAACACTGTGATGTGAGAGTAAATAACGTATTGCTGCCTCAGTCGTAAAGTCATTACTAAATGGGCTGAGAGTGTCAGGCTGCGTGCCTTCTAGTTTAGTAAAGTCGCTTTGACGTAAATTAAACGGATTAGTCCAATCAACCTCTGTTAGGGTTAAACAGCTATGCTGGCTTTGTTGCGATAAACACAGCATTAAAATTATATAAAAGAGGTCGTCATACCCTTGCTGTGCGTTTGTGCCACTGAGTAATTCAGCCAGTTTTACATCAACCACACGCACTCTATGTTCGTCCGTTAAATACGTTAGCAACGGCACGACTTTAATACTTTCGCTGCCCTGCATCGTTGGCTGTGCTGTTGTGAGCACAGGTTCGTCTATAGGGGCATCATCTAAGTCATCAAACAAACCCGGTTGTTGATTTAAATCACTCATAGCATGGCTCCTTGGCTAAACAAGCCATCTAAAATAACGACTTGATCTGGACTTAGCTGTTTAAAGTACACTCCCTCACCTGCTGGCATACCGCGTAAAAAAGTATAATAAACACCGCCTAAATGCGCCTCTATTGAATAATCGGGAATTCGCTGTTTAAGCAAGCGATGCAGCGCTACGGTATAAATTAAATACTGTAAATGATATTGGTGACTGGTCATTGCTTGCTCTAGCTGCTCAGACACATAATCGGCAGCGGTACTGCCCAAATAATTCGATTTATAATCTAAAATATAATACTTGCCTTGGTAGCAAAAAATTAAATCAATAAAGCCTTTTAGTAACCCTTTAACATGGGCAAACTCAAGTTTACTTTGGTTAAAACCAAAATGTTTAATTAACACTTCATTAAGCTTAGGGGCACTGAGGCTGCTAAGCGGTAAATTAAACTCCATTTCTACTAAACAGTCACTTGGCGCTAATTGGCTCAAACTTAAATTATTCTTGCTGTTTAACGGGCAATTAAGTGCATCGAGTACCCATTGCTCGGTAATTTGCTGCCATTGCTCATCGATATGGTACTTTTCAAAAGCACGCTCAATCACAGCCGTTAAGTTTTGCTCGGCATTCGTGGGATGATTTACCGGACTGGTAAAATCAAGCTGCTCAAATATTTCGTGCAAACAACTCCCTGGTTTTGCACCCTTAGGAAAGCTATACGGTGAAGGAAGTTCATCTTGCTGCACGGCAAACTCATCTCTTTGATGATCTTCATCGCTGCGCCCTGGAGCAAGTTGATCAGCATGCTTTTTAAAGCTCAAGGCACTAAAGCTAGTTGCTCGCCAGTCACGTTCAATCTGCGCCGTTACTGTATTAATAAGTAAATCGTGCTGTTTAGTGTCACTATTTTTTAACCGAAGTATGCCCTGCTCATGTAATTCGCCTGAGGTAAATTGCTGGTATTGCATAGCATGATTAGCCTCACAAAATTCACTTAAATGGGTGCGCCATACTTGGCTACTGCTTATCTCTAATCCTGAGAATAACACATGCCCCAGCGCGCTACTTTGAATTGCTAAACGGCTACTTTGCCCTTGAGAAATGTTATACACGCCCAGCGAACAAAAATGCACTGCTCGGGTCAGTGCCACATAAAGCAAACGTAAGTCTTCTGCTAAACGTTCTTGTTCGGCTTTTTGCAAGGCGTCTTCGTCTTTACTTAAATCGTAAATCAACTTGCCATTTTGATGATAAAGCGCGTCTTTAGTTTCACGATAACCACTGGCAAATGGCATAAATACCAATGGGTATTCAAGCCCTTTAGAAGCGTGCATAGTCACAATTTTAACTAAGTTCGCATCACTTTCTAAGCGAACTTGCACTGTTTCGCCATCTTGCTGGCTCACCTTTTGCGCAAACCAACGTAATAAACGAAGTGTCCCTTCAAGCTCTATTTGTTTTTGCTGCAGTATTTCGCCAAGATGTCTAAAGTCGGTAAGCCACCGCTCTACGTTATAGCCCAAGCCTTGCCACTTGGCACTGAGCTGATTGTGACTCAGTAAGCGTTCGAGCATTGCCATTGCCCCTTGCTTATGCCAAATATGGCTAAGTTGAGCAAAAAAGTTTAGGTGTTCTTGCCAGCTATTTTCATCATCGGCTAGAGCAAAAATATCGTTATAGCTTAAACAAAATAACGGGCCAGCTAATACACCGCGTAGTAACGCCTCATCGTACTGACCATGCAAAGCCGTTAAAAAATTGAGCAAGTGATGACTTAACTCTTGGCTAAATACACTGTCGCGCGACAAATACACACTGGCAATATTAGCTTTACTCAGCGCTTGCTTCATTATTTGTGCTTCAACGCGGTCGCGCACCAAAATACAAATATCAGCAGCGCTTACCGGCGTACTGCCAATACAGGCTATTCCTTGGTTTGCCTGCTCAAGTAAAGTAACAATTTTATTGGTAAAATGGGTGGCTAAATGAGCTTGCCCTAAGCCTTTACTGGTCGGCTTATTTTTTTCATCGCCGGCTTCATCTACAAACACATTAAACTCAAACGCGGTGGCAGGTTTACCATCAATTAAAAACGACTCATCTGCTTTTTTGCCCTTGGCTTTCACTTTATTAAAGGGAATGGCATCGTTATAAATAAAGCTGTTGTCGTATTTGCTAAATAAGCTATTTACGCTATTTACAATATCACTGCTTGAGCGAAAGTTAGTGCCCAATGTAAATTGTTGTGGCTCATCTACCGCTTCTTTTGCGCCAATGTAGGTAAATATATCTGCGCCCCTAAACCCATAAATTGCTTGTTTAGGATCGCCTATCATAGCTAAAGTGGTATTGCTTTGAGCATAAATTTTACTAAAAATACCGTACTGAATCGGATCGGTATCCTGAAACTCATCTATCATTGCCACCGGAAATAACTGCGCTATTTTTTGTGCGAGCACATCACCTTGTTCACTCTTTAGGGCACTGTGTAAATTAGTCAGTAAATCGTCAGGGGTGATCACGCTTTGTTCTTGTTTGCGTTTAACTATGGCCGCTTTTACCCAGCTCGCCGCATATTGCACTATCGCAATTTTTAACCCTTGGTTAATGGTGTTGTTAAGTGCGGCTAAGGCATCGAATTGGCTAATAAGTGGATGCGTCAGTAATGTGCCATTTTTTTTATAATTAGCGGCATTACTTAAGTTCTCGCTACTCCACACCTCAAACGAATACTTACTGGTACCAAATTCAAAAAAGTCATCATTGCCTAAGCAAAATGCTTCAAGTGCAGCAAGGCTGCCCTTTCGCCCAGGTGTTTTTGAACCACTTAAATCGGATGCTTTAACAGCGCCAATAAACTCTTGCTCTAGGCACGCTTTTTTAAAGGCAGGAATACGCGCCAAGTATTCATCTCGCGCTTGCCATACCGCATCTAAACTAACTTGCGGGGTTATCTCTGCGTTCGCCTTATTTAAAATACTACTTACATGACTAAATAGTGATTCGGGCGCGGCAAATACCGCTAAAATCGCATCTGTTTTTTCTTTACTAAGTGGGTATACAAACGCGCGCCAAAAGTCTTTTATGGTTTCAAGCAGAATATCGCGCTCATCTAAAATGAACTCTAAGTTAAATGCCACACCGGATTCAAACGCATGCTGCTTTAGCATTCGCTGACAAAAACCATGAATGGTAAAAATAGCTGCTTCGTCCATTGATTTAGCTGCGGCATCGAGTAAGTCAAATGCACGGTGCTTGTCATCAACGCCCGCTATTACATCCTCAATTAGCTCATCATTGGGTACTTGCCCCAGTAACGCATCACGCGCAGCAATAATACGGCTACGAACACGGTCTTTAATTTCTTGCGTGGCGGCATCAGTAAAGGTTACTACCAAAATTTGCTCAACACTCAATGGCGTATTTAGCTCACCGGGTATTTGCATACCCAATAAATAACGCAAATACAAACCCGTGATCGTGTAGGTTTTACCGGTGCCAGCACTGGCTTCAATTAAGCTTTGCCCTGATAATGGCATAGTGAGTGGATTAAGCGCTTGCATAGTCACTCTCCTTGGCGTGCTCAAATAATGGGGCGAGTAGCTTATCGCTCCAATGTATAAATTCGTCTTGGCAGTCATTAAGTGATTGCACCGTTAAACGAATATAAGGGTTTTCCCCCTCGCCTCGGCCAATATACTGTGGACTAAATTTACTGTTGGCTTTTGCCATATCACCACCGCTTTTCACGTATTCATAACCACTTACCGGAAAAAACGCCACGGGCTTGTTGCGTAATTCTTTATAAAGCGCAAACCAATCTGCAAGCAGTAAATCGGCATCGGCTTTACTCATTGGGGCAAAGCTTATTTGCTTATCTAAACCCAGCAATAAGGTTTCAACCTCTTGTTGCATGCTTTGTGCAGCAAGGTGATAAATAAAGCCTTTAATTAAATCTTTAGCTTTAATACTGGCACTGCGATAAAACACTTGTTTTTGCATATACACATGGTTTAGCCAGCCTTCAATGGTGGTGTTTTCAAGCGACAGTAATACTTCTATCGGTTCACTTTTACCCGCTTTTATTTGTTGTTTTACTTGCCCTGCAAGCGCATCAACGCGATGTTGCATGCTCTCATAAATTAAGCTGCCAACATGGGCTTGCGGCAACTCACCGCGCTGCAGTATTTGTTCGGTACTCAGTGGTGTATCGTTAATATTAGCTTCAAGTATTTCATCAAGGTAAAAATAACGGCGTAGCGCATCTAAGCTAAACGGTTCTTCATCTTTGGCTATGTCGTTAAATTGCGGCAAACGTAACCCTAAGCTTTGCTGATAAAAGCTCTCTTGGGCATGGCACACACTGCGAATAAACACATCAAGATCAAGTAGCTCTGGAGGCGTTACATCAAGCGTAGTAATTGCTTTTGGCTCAAAGGCTTCGCTAGGCAGCCAAATTGGGTTATAGCTGTGGTTGTTAAGCCCTGCCTGTTCAGCGCTAGCTGGCAAATAATAATGACTATTAAAAGGTTGTAAATGTTGTTGGCTAATAAGGCAATCTGGCAAGGGTTTATCACCGGGTTCGCTAAGTTTGAAGCTTCGACCTATGTATTCTAACAATTCACTGACAAGTGTTGATGGCATGCGTGGCTGGTTATCAAAACATGATCGACCAATGTAGCTCATATATAAATTATCTCGGGCACTAAGAAGCGCTTCTAAAAAAAGGTAGCGGTCATCGAGTTTTCGTGAACGGTCACCTTTTTGCTTTTTAGAATAAGGTACTAGGTCAAACCCGATAGGCTGCACGGTACGTGGGTAATCGGCATCATTCAAGCCTAGCATACACACCACCTTAAACGGCACAGCGCGCATTGGCATTAACGTACAAAAATTCACCTGCCCCACTAAAAAACGTTGGCCGACACCTTTTTCTTGTATGCCTTGTTTAATTAAATAGCTAACAATGCGCTGCGACACGGCCTCACTGTAATCACCGTTGTCGTGGTGCTTACCTATATCTTCGAGTACTTTTTGCAGCACTAATAAATCCCAACTGTCGTCGCTTTCGCTTTCATAAATAGTATTGAGCAGCTCATTTAAAATTTGGGCTTTATTAGAAAGCGTATCATCAGGGGTGAGCTTAGCTTTGAAGTCTTGCAGCACATCAATAAAATGTACCAGCTTATTAAGTGTATCAAGTGCCATGCCCTCAACCTCATCAGCACTGTAAATGCCATTAAATGGGCATTGTTCATCGCGCATGGCAATACCCAGTAGTAACCGGTTTAAGCCATGTTGCCAAGTGTTAAGCTCAATTGTGGGTAAATCAAAGCTACTTTTATGTTCAGCGTTTACACCCCATTTAACGCCAACACGCTCCAACCAATACTGAATTTGCTCATATTCATGTGCTTCTAAGCCAAATTTTTCAGCAATTTGAGTCACCTGTAATAAATCGAGAATATCCGACACACCAAAGCGCGAAAACGGTAAATTAGCTAAACTAGCAAACGAACTCAGTACAGGTTTTTCTTGCTCTATGGCTAAATCAGCTAGTGCATAAGGTATAAATCGGCTGCCCTGTGCACCACCAAAAACCGCTTCAATATAAGGGCTGTAGGTGCCAACATCGGGCATCATCACGATGATGTCTTTAGGGGTAAGCGCTGAATTTTGATTAAATAAATTAAGTAAGTAGTCGTGCAAACGCTCTACTTCTCGAAGCGGTGTATGGCAATCACTTAGTGTAATGCTTGCATCGTTTGCAGTAATTGGCAGCTTGCCCTCGTCGTTAATAAACCATTCTTTATTATCGGTGAGCGACTCACCTTTAAAGGCAAGTTGGTAAATTTCACTTTGCACTTGGCCAAGTAAGCTGTCGTCAAATGCATCTATAAAGCCATCAATCCAGCGGGCATCAAGCTGCACTAGTTGCTCAAAATAATCGCGGCCGAGTTTACCCCACGACGACAACAGCGGATTACCAATAAAATAGTATTCCTCATCGGGGTTGGTGTGCTTTTTTTGTTGTGCTTCCACCAGCGGCATTTTTGCGTATTTAGCGGTGATTTTAGCGGCTGTTTTTTCATCAATGATATCGCCCCAATAATGCTCGCTAGGGTTAAAAAAGAATAAAAATACTTCAGTTTTTTTACTTAAGGCTTCAAACACCTCAAGCTGCGAGCTAGCAACCGCCGATATGCCAAATAAACTAATGCGTTTTGGCAATAAGCTGTTATCCATACTCTCAAGTGCACTGAGTAACTGCCCTTGCATATTGGCACGGTGAAATTGGCTTTGCCCCAGCTGCTTGCTTAATTTGACGATACGACGCCATAAATCGGGTTGCCAAGGCGCAATCGTTATATCAACATCGTCAAGCTCATCGGTGCCACTATCCCAAGTGGCTATCCAATGGGGGCGGTACATCAAGTATTGGTCGTACACATCGGCTATTTTTTCACATAGAGTAAAGGTTTTTTGGCCGTCAATATCGCCCTCTAAATAGGTTTTAAGCGGTAAGTACAGCGGCTCATTTATGCACTGGGGTAAAATGGCAAATAATTTCCAAGCAAGGTTAGGTTTATTAAAGGCCGACTCTTTAGGCACATTTGGCAGTAATTGCTGATACAACTGCCAAATAAAACTCGACGGCAGCGGAAAGTCTACCTGTGCAGCTACGCCTAAATTTTCACTTAAACCGATTTTAAGCCACTGCGACATACCCGGCGATTGCACTAACACCACTTCTTTATCAAATGGGCTTTGCAATGGGTTTATTTTTAATAGCTGATGAAACTGCGCTTGCAGGGCTTCCATACGGTTTGATTGAATAATATTGAGCATACGATACCAGCCTTACTTGAGATAAAGCCAGTGTAAGATATTTTCAATTTAAGCGGTAGCGCTAAGGGAGCATTGGCGTTAATAAATCAGCAAGTTAGCCCGCCAATAGATGAACTTTTAAACGCACAGCTTGAACCGCAGTGCGTTTATTATTTAAATGGTGATGCTATTTATAAGGACTAATACTTGAAAGACTAAAGTCACTTTGCATAATAACCTGACCCTCAATGCCTTTAAGCTTTAATGAAATAGCAGGGTCGACTTGTTGCCAGTCTATGCTTAAATCACCATAGTTAACATTATGCGTGTAATCACCGACACGATGCTGGTTAGGGCTAACGTCTTTCCACTTTTCTGTCAGGCCTGAGCTGGTCATTTCAATAAGCGGGTAATCAAGGTTATGTTGATACCTTGAAATCTCGCCCCAGTGAGTATCGCCACTAATAATAATCACACCATTTACTTGGTGTTTTTTAATTAACGCAAATAAACGGTTTCGATCCTCAGGAAAATTTGCCCACGACTCCCAGCCGGTAAAATCTGGCAGTAACTGCAAGCTTGACGCTATTAGCTTTATTGCCGCTGGCTTTTTCAGCTCTTGCTCAAGCCATTGCCACTGTGCCTCCCCTAGCATTGACGCGCCTTTAACTTCAGTTGGACTGTACGGGCCTTGGTTATTTAGTTTACGCTTGGTGTAATACTCAAGCTCGCTAACAGAATTAAGTGTGTCACGATTAAAGCGTAAATCTGGCATGATCACCTGCACGGTTTGCTCGCCTTCGCCATACATGTACGAGGTATAAATACCATCAGCACGGGTACGGCGTTTTGAATTTGCCGGTTCTTGCCAAAAATCGAGCATGATTTGTCGCGATGCTTCCTTATGCGGATACTCTTTCCCCGCGTCATTTTGACCATAATCGTGATCATCCCACATGGCTATTATTGGTGTTTTTGCGCGTAATGCTTTAAAGCCAGGCTTTGCTCCAAGGCGTTGGTATTTATTTTTAAGTACAGCCATGTCGTTAGTATCGCCATAAATGTTATCGCCTAAAAAAATAAATAAATCACTCTGCTCTTTGTTAATGGCGTTAAATATAGGAATGTCTTTATCTTGGTGCCCGCAAGAACCAAATAATATTTTAGACGGCGCAGCCATTGCTACACTGCTAATCACAATAGTCAGTGACAGTGCAGAATACTTAACGGTTTTTAGTAACTGTTTCATTTTAAAATCTCATTAATAGCCGGTGCCATATTAGGGTTAATTATGTGTGGGTTTTGCCCAAGTGCTTTTAAAACGGTGGCGGCAACTTGCGCTTGTTTAAGCTCGTTTTTAGTTTTAATTAAGCCGTTATTTTTAATTGCAGGGCCAATAGCTGCCAGCCAAATATGCTCAGAGCCAATAATTCCCTCAGGAAATGCCTTTTTACCCTGCTCCGAATTTGCTAATGCCCGTTTAGAGCTGTGATGTTGCCAATCGTTTGCGTAGCTGCCACGGCCGTGATCGGTAGTAACAATTAACGTAGTATTATTTTTATAACCTGCTGTGCTTTGAATGGTTTGCCATAAATCTTTTAAAAATGCATCGCTTTGTTTGGCCGACTTTAAGTAAGCATCGTAATGGCTATCGTGAGCAAAATCGTCAGTTTCTCCTAAGCTAATCACCAATAATCTTGGTTTTTTCGCCAGCATATAAGCTTTAGCAAATCGATAGGTAAAACTATCAAGCCGTACATTGTGCCATGGGCTGGGTATTTCTGTTTGTAGCGCATTAAGTAGTGCTGCGTCGGCAAATAAATCATCAGCAACGGGCATAAACCCCGCATTCACCTGCACCTTACTGCGCTGGGTATTTACAATGTAAGGAAACACATCCCAACTACCAAATAACGCGGTGCTGTTTTTAAATTCAGGCTGAGCGTTTAAACGCTCTAAAATAGTTTTATTTGGGTTGAATACCTTGTCGTTACTGTTGATATTTTCATCCACTTCGCCAGTGAGAATTTCGTTATACCCAGGGTATGAAAAATACCACGGATTACTCACCGACATAGTTGAGCCTTTAGCCCTATCGCCAATAATAACGCCTTGTTTTGCAATGGTTTGAGTTAAAAATGGCATTAACAACTGTTGACGCTGTTGCACACTTTCATGCCAAAATTGGCTCTTTAATAGCGCTGGTTGTTTAACAAAATCTTTATTATTAATCAGCTTGCTATCGGCACCATTAAAGACTTCTTGCCAGCGAACCCCATCTAAAGTTACCAACACCACATTTTGCGGTGCTGCCAAAACCGCCTGACTGTTAAGTAAAACCAAACCGATTATTAGTATTGTTACTATTGTTTGCATACACACCTCGTTTAATAAAAAGCCCATCAATGATGGGCTTAATTACGTTTATTACGTTTTAAAACGTGGCCGTTAACGTCACGGCTGCTGTGCGTGGGGCGCCAATAAAGTAAGTGCTTCCATTGCCTGTGCCGCCCGCTAGGTAGCTTTCATCAGTAATGTTGTAAACCACAAAAGCAATATCAACGGCTTTAAACGGGCCTGCGTTAACTTCGGCTGTATAACCTGCGTTTAAATCAACCACGGTGTAGCTATCTACATCGCCACGCTCGCCAGTGTATTTAGCCGATAAACCAAAGCGGAAATCACCGCTGTAATAATCGGTTGAAAGCACAAATAAATCATCTACTGAATCAATTACTTTGCCTCCTGCTTCAAAGCCTGGCGCATCGCCTTTGTATTCAGAGCTATTATTGGTGTATGAGCTATATACATTCCACTCATTATTAAGCATATAACTTGCTGACAGCTCTAAACCTGTCGATTCAATACCGCCCACATTTAGGTACGAGCCGTTAGTACCTATGGTGTAATCAATACCACCCGTGTCGCTACCTGGCGCTATAAAGGTAATACGGTTATCAAATTCAATTGAGTAAGCCGTTGCCGTTAATTTAAGTGCGTTATTGTCATAACGCACCCCTAAATCAATATTTTCTGCGGTTTCTGGCTCAATAGCTGACAAGTCAGAGCTGTCGCGCTCAAGCACACCATCTTTAATGGCGGCAAAGTTTTCGCTATAGCTGGTAAATAACTCAGTATTACTATTTAGCTGATACAAAATGCCGCCACTAAATAGAAGGTCTGAATCACTGTTTACTTTAGCTGTTGTGGCGTTTTTATAGTGGTCATACTTTTCTATGTCTACTAAGTACTTTTTAATCCCTAGGTTAAGAGTTAAGTCGCTAAATGACATTGAGTCTTGGGCGTACCATTTGAGCGTATCGGTCTCAAAGGTGTTTTTATATTGCGTCCAATAAGGGGTGTTATCAAAGTGATGATAAATGCGCGCATCTATAACTTTATGCCAATCTCGTGACTCATCACGGTCGCTTTGCTCATACCAAAAACCGGCTTCAATATCGTGCATGCCAATGCTTGCTTGATAATTAGCAGTTACCCCTAAACGGTCTTTATTATAATGTGTATGGCGATAAGACATAACTGGCGTTGCATCAGCATCGTAACATGCAGGATTAAGCTCAGGGCCTGACTCCCACGGCCAGTTTAAGCTAGCCGTACAACCTGCATTGGGAGCAAGTGGGTTACCATTACTATCTGTAAAGCCATAAGAGCCTGCGTTTGTGCCACCTTCTGTGGTTGGGTTACCATTTTCATCTACAGGGGACGTTAAATAAGGAGGGATCCAATCACCTCGGCCTGAGTTTTTATGATAATAAGGGCTAATGGTTAACAATGAGGTGGGTGAAATCGCGTATTCAAACTTTAAATACCCTAGAGTGTTTTCACGTAGCGTGCCCCAACCTTCTGCAAACATTTGGTCAAAGTGCGGAACGCCTGTCCAGTTCCATGTTAGTTGATCCCAACCTGGAGTTTGTTCAAATTGTGCCAAGCTCACGCTATTATAATTCGTCTCGCTTACATCATCGTAAGATAAACGCCCTGTTATAGTTAACTCATCAAGGGTGGTGACAAATTTCGCTTCAGCATGTTGGTTATCTTTCCCACCATTGCTGCCCGAGCCAATCCAGCGGCTAGTATCGGTTTGCGAATAACTCACATACGCTTGAGTATTATCAAAAATGGTGCCAGTTTCGTGTTTAACGTAATAGCGACTTGCGTCATGGCTGCCTGAGGTATATGCAAAAGTGGTGCTTTTTTCAAAGCTAGGCGCTTTACTTACAAAGTTAAAAGTACCACCTAGCGCCTCTAACGAGGCTGATTTAATATCTGAAGTGCCCTGACCTACTTCCACGGTGACAAGATTTTCGCTATCTAGGTAACGATTCGCTTTAGCACCACCGCCATAATTTGAACCGCCATTAGGAATACCGTCTACCGTCATACCTAATTGCTGCTGGTTTGAGTCGATACTAAAACCACGCATGGTAATAGTGGTTGACCAATCGTCGCCGCCAAATGCGTCGCCTTCGTTTATGCTAATGCCAGGTAAGTTATCTATTACTGATAACACACTCGATACCGAGCTTTGTTGCTCAAGCATGGCAGGTTCAATAACGTTGTTTGCATAACTGGTTGGTTTTGCAGTAACGGTTACTTCTTCTATCACGTTATCGTTAGCATAAGCTGAAGTTGATACCGCCATGGCCACAGCCATGCTCAAAATCGATTTATTTTTTAAAGCGTACATTGTTGTCCCGTTTGATTCTAATTATAAAAGGTAATTATGAAAGCGGGCACAGTCTATTTTTTAAATATGACAACGAGGGGGAACTTTATTGACAGCAAGATTAAACAATTATGAGTATATTATGGCAAATAAATGTATAAAAAAAGACACTCACAGTTGTCCATGAGTGTCCTATTGTTTTTACTAAATTAGCTGCTATTTCAATTCAGCTAGCATGTCATCACTGTAAGCTATGACTTCTTCGCCGTTTTTAATTTTGCTAATGTAATCTGGGTTAGCTATAAGCGGGCGACCAATAGCAATTAAATCAAATTTATTGTCGTTAATCGCTTCTTTCGCAGTTTCAAAACTATAACTACCTACACCCACTAAGGTACTTGCATAACCAGCTCGTAAAAATTCAGAGGTTGATTTACCTTCTAGTGAATCAAAACGCATGCTGTCGTCAAAAATACCGCCGTGTAAATAAGCTAACTTGCGGTTTTCAAGCTCTGGTAATAAGTAGTCAAATACTGCTTTATCACGATTATCTTCGCTCATATTAAAGTAGGCACCTGGTGTTAAACGCATAGCGGTACGCTCATTGCCTACAACATCAATAACTGCATCGGTTACTTCCAGTGCAAAACGAGACATGTTTTCTGGTGTTTGCCCGTACTCGTCATCACGTTCATTTGCCGCATAATGTAAAAATTGATCAATTAAATAACCATTAGCACCGTGAATTTCTACGCCGTCAAAACCCGCTTCCATCGCATTTTCTGCGGCCTTAGCGTAGTCAGCCACTAAACCTTTAATGTCGTCTGTAGTTACAGGTTTTGGCGTAACATAAGTGAGCTCGCGCATACGCGGTACTGAACCTTCAACCCCTATTGCCGATGGCGCCAAAACATCACCACCAAAAAAGTGAGGGTGTGCTACACGGCCAACATGCCATAGTTGTGCAAACATTTTTCCGCCATTGGCATGTACTGCGTCAGTGACTTTTTTCCAACCTTGAATTTGTTCACTAGTGAAAAGCCCAGGGGTGTTTGGGTAACCTTGAGCATCAGCACGGATAATAATGGCTTCACTAATAATTAAGCCTACATCAGCACGACGAGCGTAGTAATCAACCATGGCTTGTGTGGGCACTAAATTGTCATCTGCCATACAGCGGGTCAATGGTGCCATAAGTACGCGGTTTTGCAGTTCAATGCTGTTATTTAATTTAAAAGGTGAAAGTAAGTCAATCGACATAATATTTATCCTTTGTTGAATGTACATTCAAGATAAGGTCACTTGAATGAATATTCAAGTATAATTTTGAAACTTTGTTTAAGATTGCGTAAACTCCACCTAGGCCTAAGAAAAATAAATTTATTCATTACTACTCTCTCCACTAAAAGAGTCATTATGAGAACTGCAGAATTTGATAAAGAGTTTGTACTGCGCCAAGCTATGGCCATGTTTATGCTTCATGGCTATGCAAAAACCAGTATGCAAAAACTGACTCAAGCCACCCATTTACATCCGGGTTCTTTGTATGGGGCATTTGGTAATAAAAAAGGCATTTTTTTAGCCGCTACGGAGCAATACCAAACCGATCGCAATACACAATTTACAGCGCTGTTTGAGCACAGTAATTGTATTTTAGATACGCTGAAACAATACCTTAATATCATTGTGCAAGAATGTATTGACGGCGAAGCAACTAAAGTGTGCTTGCTTACAAAAAGCATTAGCGAGGTAGAGGGTAACGATCCACAAATTTGCCACGTATTACGTACTAATTTAACGGCGTACGAGCATGCCTTTGCGCAGCAATTACAAAAAGCGATAGACAATAAAGAAATTACCAATGGGCGAAGTGCCATAGAACTAGCACGATTTTGTGTTATGGGTATTTATGGATTGCGCACTTACGCATTAACAAATCAAGACCCTGACGCACTAAACCAACTAGCCGACGAGCTGCTTGCAGCCATTAGCTAAACTTAATTTTAAAGTGCAGTATGTCGCTGCCTTTTGTATTCCCCCCCACAGTGAGAGAGAGCCAAAAAATGACCACTGACAATTTATCAAAGCAAGACGACGTAATTTTAGGCCTTGGCGCAAAAAAACGACTCGCATACATGTACGAAACTGTGCAACAGTTTAAGCAAGTGTGGATTTTAAACGATGACGACGGCTGCGTAATGCTCACTAACGAAGACGACGATTGCGTACCCGTATGGCCAACCCGTGAGTTTGCACAAGCATGGGCAACCGGTGAATGGGAAGGATGTACACCTAAAGCAATTCCAACAGCAGATTGGTTTAGCCGCTGGACGCCAGGCCTTGAAGAAGATGACTTACTAGTTGCCGTGTTCCCTACCGAAGAAGACGACGGCACAATTTTATTTCCTGATGAATTTCAAACGCAGTTGAATAAATCAATTAGAAAATATTAGGGCCTGTTAATCTTTTCGGATTAAAATTTGTTCAAGCTAGGGGCGATTTAATCGCGGCACAAGGGTTGTAACCTAGTAGGCTCGATAACTGCTCCTGCGTTATTCTACTGGCTTACATCCTAGTAAGAACAAGTCATAACCGAGCAAAACTTCCGCGTCCTGCACACGCCCCTTACCTACATCCATGTAGGCAACAAAGAATAAATCGCCCCAGGCAGAACCCTTCGGGCAGCGCCTGTTTGGCATTGATACTGCGTTATCGCCTATTTATGGGGAATAAACCACATAGGCGCTGCCTTGCCTAAATACCAAACAGACTGCTGCAAATCCAACCTTGAAAGGTCAACAGACCCTAACCTCTAAAATAGTGACCATTTTAAATAAGTTTGCTATAAGCATGAAATGAAAAGTTTTTTACCAAAAAGTTATAAAGCATCTATTATTGTGTTGTAACTTACTTTTATAAAAATCGATTTGGGTGGACATTAATTCCAGCCCTGTTAAAAATCGAATTATGTAATCTATAATCAGGTAAATTTAATAAAAAATATAACGTTTATTTTCCGTGTTTAAATTGGGGTCTACATGCTGTTCAATTCAAAATATAAAAACAAAATTAACGAGTTAAATAACGAGTTAATGCAATTAAAAAAAGCCAATGAAAAACTTGAGGCGCAATTATTAGCAGTAAACAGCGAGAAATTACAACTAAACGACAATGAAATAGCAAACGATACGGCATTTGTAAAACAGCGTGAATTAAATACCTTATCATTGCAGTCATCTGATTTAATTAGTGATATCAGAGAAAGCTTAGCCTCAACTTCACATAAACTAATCAATGATATTACGTCATTTAAGTCATCCCAAGAATTACTTGATACAATTTTAGATATGTTAGCAACGACTTCATCGTCAACACATAATATCTCAAGAGATACAAAGTCCGCCTCTAAATCCGTTAAAGAATTGCAGTCAGTAACAATCGGCATTAATGATTTTGTAAACATAATTAAAGGGATTTCTGATCAAACAAATTTACTCGCACTTAATGCAGCCATTGAGGCAGCAAGAGCGGGAGAGCAAGGGCGAGGCTTTGCAGTGGTCGCAGATGAAGTGAGAACGCTTGCTCAACGCTCTTCTGAGGCATCTAACGAGATATCTAATTTAATAGATAAGGTTAATGAGCAAATGCAAAGCGTTGTAACTAACATTACTAACGTTAGCGAAGAAAGTGATGGCATTGCAAATAGCTCATCAGAAATTGATACTACTGCTAAAAAGGTGGTTGAACTATCACAAAATATGTATAGCGTTATTGTTAATTCAAGTGCGGATGCATTTATTCAAACAGTAAAAATGGACCATATTGTATGGAAATACGATATTTATAAAGTCATTTTAGGTCAATCAAACAAGACGGCAGAAGACTTTTCTGATCATACCATGTGCCGTTTAGGTCAATGGTACTATCAAGGTGAAGGTGCATTAAAATATTCAAGCATTAACGACTTCAAAGAATTAGAGAAACCACATGAAGATGTCCATAAAAATGGCTTTGCTGCTCTAGAAGCATTCCAATTAGGCGATCTCAATACTGCTGTTGAAAAAGTATCTCTTATGGAGCAAGCAAGCTTTAAAGTAGTCGATATACTTAGCGCGTTATCAGATAAAATTATGGAGCATAACTTTAAATAAAATAGTCATAAGTATCTCCTTTTGCATAGCGATTTATAATCATTCATCGCTATGCATACCAAATTCATGTAAATCAATCAGAAACTAATCACACGTCTACACGAGCGTAAACCTTAAAGAGTATTTTTGTCATAAATATTGCTCAATAGCCAAACTAAATAAATTATTAACCTTTTAATTAATCATTAACTATATTTTTATAATAACAGCTCACCGTTTAGTGATTAAAGTTAGTAACTACAAAGCAAAAATACGCTAAAGCGGTCATAACTATAATTATTCTGTTAAAAATGCAGTACAATTTTTACCGGTAACTAACTTAGGTATTACATGCGGTACACTTTCAATTTTATATGTTGTTTACTATTTCAAACCATTAGTTTTAATGCTTTTGCTGTAGCATTAAATCAAAATGACAGCTTACAACTAAAGTCTGCTATGTGGCATCAAGTAGATTTAGCTAAACCAACCCAAGGTGAGCAACTCATTAATGCTTATAACAATATAAGTACTCCCGTCACTTCGCTGTATAGTGCCCATGGCAGTGCAATAGCAAAAATTAGTTTAACCACAGAGAGCGCAGGACGCTGGTATATAATCCCCCAAATTAATTATTTAGATAGTGGCGTTGCTTTTTATCAAGATACTAGTGGGATCAGAAAAATCGCTGATTTTTCACAAGATAGTGCCAGCCCATCAGCCATTGTAATGCACAGCCGAGCTTTTGAATTACAGCTAGAAGCTAATTCACACGGTGTTTTATGGCTTTATATTAATGCTAAGCACTTTGCTAAACCTGTTAGCATTAACGTTATACCTCAATCTGCTTTTGTTAAACTTCAGTTTTATATCAATTCATTAAGCTTAGTGTCTATTACTATAATGCTAACCTTGGCCTGCATGGCCTTAATAATGTTTTTTAAAACACAACATCGCGTGGCGTTATTTTGTGCAGGTTATATAGGGTTACACGGCATTGGCTGGGCATTCGCGGCGGGGATAGTTGCGTTACTTTTTAATTACCACGCAATTAATACCCATTACTTTGGTATGTATATTTTTGCTTTCGCTATTGCTTGTGCCAGCTCATTTGCCTATCACTTATTTAACTTTGACCAACATACCCGTACTGGTATTAGCCGATTTTTAAAATACTTCTCCATAACTGCACTTGCCTGTGGTTTTTTAAACCTCTTTTTACCCTTTCATTGGGTGTTTTATTTAGCTCATTTCCTTGCTGCCATTTGGGTGTATTTAAGCTTAAAGCTTGGCTTTACAATGCTGGGGATGAGGGACTTTAGAGCGAAATACTTTTTAACTGGCAACCTTGTTTATAGCTTGTCCTTAGTTATTTTTATTTTATCGCACCTAAATTTAATAGAAATTAGTTCACCTGAATTATGGGTACTTATTGCTCTGGCCATTGATTGTATCTGTATTTTACTTTCTTTATCTGAATGGCTAAAAATAAAGCAAAATAATTTTATAAAAGCGCTAGAGCTATCACGCATAGACCCACTCACCAAAGTAGGAAACCGGCTGCAATTACAAGAAACACTTGATAACTTAGATAATTTTTATCTCATTGTGTTTATAGATTGCGACAATATTAAAAGCGTTAACGATCACCTAGGTCATGCTCACGGTGACAAGCTACTCATTGAGGTTACGCGGTTAATACAAAATGCGTTAGCCGACAAAGGCGAGGTATGCAGAACCGGCGGTGATGAGTTTATTTGTGTGTGTAACGTCAAATCAGCACAACAGCTCGCCCAACTCATCCTGAGCATAAACAAGTCATTAAACTATATTCATCAACAAGTTCAAAAACATTGGCCGTTATCAGGCGTGAGCTATGGCTTAGCAAGTAGTGAGGAATGTAATGACTATAAAGCTTGCTTAACCTTAGCCGACCAACGAATGTATACATTAAAGCACCAGCGTAAAAACAAACGCCAAGTACAAAGCCAACACGCTTAACTTTATTACAGGCACAAAAAAGGACGCCCTGAGACGTCCTGATATAGAATAATGGTGGAGAGAGAGGGATTCGAACCCTCGTTAGGGATTAACCTAAACACACTTTCCAGGCGTGCGCCTTCAGCCACTCAGCCATCTCTCCACAATGTTGCTTTGCAACAGCGCGATATAGTATGAAATACACTTGCTTGGTGCAAGGCCTTTTTAACATCATGCTTTTAACTGCTCAATAATCAAACTAACTACTCATAAGCAAATAAAAAGGCGATACCTGAGTATCGCCTTTATCTAATGCATTATATTGCTATTTATTATTTTGCCATATTGGCTGTAAAGTCTAGCATGCGATTTAATGATTTAAGTGCGCCTTCACGCAAATCCATATCAACAAACACTTCTTTACCGCTGGCATCAATCAGTGCTTCCTCAATCGCTTGTAAGCCGTTCATTGCCATCCAAGGGCAGTGAGCGCAAGTTTTACATGTAGCGCCGCTACCAGCCGTTGGCGCTTCAAAAAACTCTTTATCTGGGCATAGTTGCTGCATTTTATAAAAAATACCGCGATCGGTCGCCACAATAAACTTTTTATTCGGCATAGTTTGCGCTGCTTTAATAAGCTGGCTAGTAGAGCCAACAGCATCAGCAAGTTCAACAATTTCAGCCGGTGATTCGGGATGCACCAATACACCCGCATCTGGATGCAAGACTTTAAAGTCTTTTAGCGCTTTGGTTTTGAACTCATCATGTACAATACATGCGCCGTTCCACATGATCATATCGGCGCCAGTATTCTTTTGAATATAACTGCCTAAATGCTTATCTGGACCCCATATAATTTTTTCGCCTTGCTCATCTAAGTGCTCAACTATTTCAAGTGCACACGATGAGGTAACTATCCAATCAGCACGCGCTTTAACCGCGGTAGAAGTGTTAGCATACACTACCACTTTACGGTCTGGGTGTTGATCACAAAACGCTGAAAACTCATCCACTGGGCAACCAATATCTAATGAACAAGTCGCTTCAAGTGTTGGCATAACCACGGTTTTGTTAGGGGTTAAAATTTTAGCAGTCTCACCCATAAAACGTACACCCGCGACGATGATTATGTCAGCTTCATGGCGAGCGCCAAAACGTGCCATTTCGAGTGAGTCGGCTACACAGCCGCCCGTTTCTTCAGCAAGTGCTTGAATTTCAGGATCAGTGTAATAATGAGCAACAAGTACCGCGTTTTTCTCTTGCAGTAATTGTTTTATACGCGCTTTATATTCGCCTTTTTCGTCTTGTGTTAACGGTGCCGGCTTAGGAGGGAAAATATAACCTTCAGGCATAATAGTTTGAGCTAAACTCATGTTCTCGACCACTTTATTTACAGTGCAATTAATAGCGCAAATTATACGAGAAACCAACGCTAAATAATAGCAATCTAGTCAGGCAGTTTATAAATAAAAATAAGGGAGATATTACGAGACATTTTATACGGAGAAAGTGCACCAGAAGTGGTGGGTCATGATGGACTTGAACCATCGACCAATGGATTAAAAGTCCACTGCTCTACCAACTGAGCTAATGACCCGCTCTGGTTTACTTATAAAAAGTAAGGCTGCGTAAATCCGCCGATTATAACCACTCAATAAAGAATGGTGGGTCATGATGGACTTGAACCATCGACCAATGGATTAAAAGTCCACTGCTCTACCAACTGAGCTAATGACCCGCTCTGGTTTACTTATAAAAAGTAAGACTGCGTAAATCCGCCGATTATAGCCACTCAGTAAAGAATGGTGGGTCATGATGGACTTGAACCATCGACCAATGGATTAAAAGTCCACTGCTCTACCAACTGAGCTAATGACCCGCTCTGGTTTACTTATAAAAAGTAAGACTGCGTAAATCCGCCGATAATAGCCACTCAGTAAAGAATGGTGGGTCATGATGGACTTGAACCATCGACCAATGGATTAAAAGTCCACTGCTCTACCAACTGAGCTAATGACCCGCTCTGGTTTACTTATAAAAAGTAAGGTTGCGTAAATCCGCCGATTATAGCCATTCAGTAAAGAATGGTGGGTCATGATGGACTTGAACCATCGACCAATGGATTAAAAGTCCACTGCTCTACCAACTGAGCTAATGACCCGCTCTGGTTTACTTATAAAAAGTAAGGTTGCGTAAATCCGCCGATTATAACCATTCCATAAAGAATGGTGGGTCATGATGGACTTGAACCATCGACCAATGGATTAAAAGTCCACTGCTCTACCAACTGAGCTAATGACCCGCTCTGTGTGTTTGTTAACACTTTACGTAAATCCGCCGATTAAAGACCAAACTTTATTAACAATAAAGAATGGTGGGTCATGATGGACTTGAACCATCGACCAATGGATTAAAAGTCCACTGCTCTACCAACTGAGCTAATGACCCGCTCTTTTTGTCGCATTTCGAGTGGGGTTACCATTCGTTTGCTGCGGGCGCTTATAATACTTATTTATAAAATGAGTGCAACCGAAATTGTCTCTTTTTTTAAGTTTTTATGTCTAGTTGAGCAAATTTAGACCGCTTATGACAAAAAGCAGTCTAATCAAGCATCAACATTTATTTTGATAAGCGATCTGTGGCTAGTTTAGCAGCAGTTGTACTTGGGTACTGATTGATTAGCTCATTCAGTATTTTTTGCGCTTCAGCCTTTAACCCTTGCTCTTGTAAAAGTGTACCAAGCTTTAACATTGCATCTGGGCGCTTATTTGAGTTTGGAAATTCGTTAACAACTACTTTGAAATGCTCGGCTGCTTTTACACCGTCATTTTTAATCGTTAATAATTGCCCAAGCCAATAATGTGCGTTTGAGGTGTACACTGAATTTGGATACGTTGTTAAGAACGCTTGAAATTCTGGAATAGCTTGGTCATAGCGCTTATCTTTCATTATAAGCGCAACAGCACGCTCGTACGCTTCGTTTTCAGATAAATCACTGCTGTAGCTCTGATCGCTACCTGGTTGCGTGTAGTCTGTTGTAGGCGCTGGAGTAGCCGGCTTAGCATATGCTTGGCTAACACGGTTTTCTATTTCTTGATAAAGCTCGCGCTGGCGCTGCAATACCTTTTCAAGTTTATAGCTTTGCTCTTCGGTAACACCGCGAATTTGACTCACTTCATCTTGCAGTAAGTTAAGCTGTTGTTGTAACTCTACTTGTAAGAAATTACGCTGTTGCATCATCTTTTCAAGCGTTTCTAAACGCTTTTCAATGCTCGACTGTGAACTTGCAGCTTCTGAAACAGGAGCGGGAGCAGCCATTAACTGGGTGCTCCCGCTCAATATCATGGCTGCCAAAATAATTTTCGGCTTCATAATATCTCTTATCTTAGTAAACTAGTACCGCACGGCGGTTTTTAGCGAAAGCTTCTTCAGTGCGAGATTTAACCATTGGCTTCTCTTCACCGTAGCTAACTACTGACATTTGGCTTGCAGAAACACCTAAGCTTTGTAGGTATTTTTCAACTGCTTGTCCACGGTGCTCACCAAGTGCAATGTTGTACTCTGGCGTACCGCGCTCATCTGCGTGGCCTTCGATTAATACTTTAACAGAAGGGTTTTTAACTAAAAACTCAGCGTGTGCACGAAGTAGCTCGCCGTATTGACCTTGAATCGTTGCAGTGTCAAAACCAAAGTAAATGATTTGCTCTTGACGAAGCGCTTCGTACTTTTGACGAAGTTGCTCTTCAGCTTGTTGCTCTGGCGTCATTGTTGCTACTTCAACTGTATCAGTTGTTGTTTGCTCAACAGTTGCTTGGTTAGACTGGTTGGCTGCATTTTCATCGATATCTGAAGATGAGCTACAAGCTGCTAGTGTCATTACTGGCACAGCAATTAGCAGGCCTTTAAGTATTTTGTTAAGTTGCATTGAGTAGATTCCTATTTTGAGTAAACCAGCAATTATTACTGTAAATATGGCGACCAAGCCGGTGCCTTCACTTGTCCATCAAGCACAGGTAAGCGTGCTTTAAAACGGCCGTCCATCGATACTAGCGCAAGTACCTGTTTATTATTATGGAGCGTGCTGTATATAATCATCGAGCCATTTGGCGCTATGCTCGGCGATTCATCAAGGCGAGTTCGAGTTAAAACTTGGAACGCACCTGTAGCCAACTCTTTCTTAGCAAGATGATACTGTCCGTTAGTACGGTTTACCATCACTAATTCTTTCCCGTCTGGTGAAATAGAACCCGCTAGGTTCATGTCACCGTCAAAGGTTAATCTTTGAGATCTGCCAGTTTTTAAATTTAACTTATAAATCTGAGCATTACCACCCCTTTCCGACGTAAATACTATATCTTGACCATTTGGGTACCACGAAGGTTCGGTATCTATACTACGATGGCGTGTTAATCGGGTCTCTTTACGCGTTAGTAAGTCTAATAAGTAAACCTCAGTTGCACCAGTTTTATCTTTTGATAGCACTAACAATAGCTTTTTACCGTCTGGCGAGAACTGCGGCGCACCGTTAATTCCTTTATAGCTGGTGATCAGTTCACGTTTACCGGTATAAATGTCTTGAATAAAAATTTGGCTCTGGCGATTTTCAAACGTTACATACGCTAATTTAGTACCATCAGGCGACCATACTGGCGACATTAATGGCTCTTTTGAGCGCAATAACACTTGTTCATTAAAGCCATCGTAGTCAGCAACCACTAACTGATAAGGCTTTTCGTCAGTATCACGAACAATAACATAGGCTATTTTAGTTAAAAACGCGCCCTTTTCACCGGTTAGTTTTTCATAAATTACATCACTGATGCGGTGCGAGTAACGGCGAAAGCCGGTTTCACCGATCACGCTTTGGCGCGCTTCTAAGATATGGTCTTGGCTTTGAACCAGCTTACCGTTGCTCATCATTTGTGTTTCACCGCCAGTGATTTGGCCGCGAATAACATCAACCAACTCATAACGCACTAAATAGCGTCCATTGGTTTGCTGCTCTACTTCACCAACCAATACAGCTTCTACACCTTGATTTACCCAAGCACCGTAATCAATATCAGCATCTTTGTGAGGCTGTTGTGGCATTTGAGACACACTCACAGGTTTAAACTTACCGCTGCGCATTAAATCGGCAGCAATTACATCACTTAGCTGCTGTGGAATAGGACCAATACCTTGGTATTTAAATGGCACAATCGCAATCGGTCTTGCGCCGTCAATACCTTCAGTAATAACAATTTCAAGTGCCGCATGTGCAACACCCTGAAACCCTAATATTAAAACTAAACAGGCTATTTTAATTTTGTTAAACATGTCATCCCTTAAAACTCTGGCGCGATGGTTATATTAATATTCTTTAGTTGCTCGAATACGTCTTTATCTTTAGATACCGGTAATGTGTCGGCCATGCGAACAGCTCTTAATGCAGCCTCACATACTAACTTATCACCGCCTAACGATTTAACTTGTGTTACCAGCCCATTAAATCCAAGACGGATGTTAATGCGGCATTGCTGGTTTTTCATTTTTTCATCAATTAATAAGTTTTGTTGAATACGCGCCATAATTAATGCGCGGAATTTATCAACTTCACTCACTACTTGCTGTTGACGTATTTTATTACGTGCCGCCTGCTCTTTGGCAAGCTGCTCTTGCAGCATTTGTTCTTGCAATGCTTGCTGACGTTTACGTTCTGCTTCTTCAGCGCGCTTTTTACGCTCTTGTTCGGCTTTTTTAAGTGCCGCTTCTTCCGCTTTGCGTTTATCGGCAGCCGCTTTTGCTGCGTTTTCAGCTTCTTGCTTTTGCTTTTCGGCTTGCTTCGCTTTTGCTCGCTCGCGTTGTTCTATTTCACGGGCTTTTTTAGCTTGTGCTTGCGCCTCTGCGGTTTCTTTTTCTTTCGCTTTGCGCTGCTGTTCAAGCTTTTTAATGCGTCTTGCTTCAGCTTCACGCTGTTTACGTGCATCGGCAGCTCTGCGTTCTAAATCTCGAATGCGTTTATCTTCAGCACGCTTTTTATCATCTTCTTTCTTTTTAAGCTCAGCTATTTTTTGCTCAACTTGCTTTTGATCAACCGTAACCGCTGAAACCGCTTTCTCTGGTTCAGGAATAGCCGCATTAAGCGTCACTTCCATTACTTTAGGTTTAGGAGGATGAATGTTTGCTGATGCATACAAAAACCCGCCTAACGCTAAATGCAGCAATACTGATTTAATTAATGAACTACTCATACAGTTACTTGGTCCCCTCAAAGGATTCGGTCATTAATCCTACCGACGGTACACCTGCATTTTTTAAAAAGTCCATTAACAGTAACACTTCCTGATACGACACTTTACCCGAGCCTTTGATCATCACAGGCACATCTGGGTTTTTCATTAGTTGTAGCTTAATTACTGCGGCTACATCTAATGCTTCCATCGGCTCCTCAGGATCGGTACCGACACTCACATAATACTTACCATCGGCATCAATAGAAGCAATAATGGGTGGCGTGTCTTTCGTATCGACTAAGTCCGACTCTTCCATTTTTGGCAGGTCTACTTTTACACCATGAGTAATTAACGGCGCAGTGGCCATAAATATAATAAGCAGCACCAACATTACATCAATGTATGGTACTACATTAATTTCTGCGACTGGGCGACGCTTTTTACGCTGGTACATTCGCTTGAGCCTCTATTTGGGTAGCTGCTTGACGGTGTAAGATATTGGCAAATTCTTCCATAAAGTTAATATAGTGAGATTCTAACTTTTCAACTTTGTTAGCAAAGCGGTTGTAAGCAATAACGGCTGGAATTGCCGCAAATAAACCCATTGCTGTAGCAATTAGTGCCTCTGCTATACCAGGAGCAACCATTTGTAAAGTCGCTTGCTTTACCTCACCTAAGGCAATAAAGGCATTCATAATACCCCACACCGTACCAAATAAGCCGATGTAAGGGCTAATTGAACCGACCGTTGCTAAAAACGATAGGCTTGATTCTAGTTTTTCTATTTCGCGAGAAAGCGCAACCCGCATTGAACGGTGTGTGCCTTCCATTACAATGCCCGCACTTTGAAAAGTATTTTTTTTATGACGTGCAAACTCTTTAAAGCCTGAGGTAAATAACGCCTCAATGCCAGTTGACTGGCCACCGCGAGAAGAGATTTCGTTATATAGTTTACTTAGGTCAACACCAGACCAAAAACGTTGCTCAAATTTTTTGGCATTTGCTAAGGCGTCAGAGATGGCTTTTTTACGTTGAAAAATAATAGCCCATGACATAACCGACATAGCAACCAACGCTAGCATTACTAATTGCACAAGCAAACTGGCTTCTAGAATTAGATCTAAAAAATTAAGCCCTGATCCCACGTTAAACTCCTAAATAATTAAAAACATCAAATTGATTTATTTGAGTAAGGTAACTTAGCAATACATTAGCCACCATTAAAGTTTTGCTAGTGTATCTAGTGTATTTACTGCTGACAACGATATTGCTGTGAATAGACAACAAAAAACGTTAAAAAAAACAGCTTTACTCAATATTTACTACTTAACTCTTGTTCTACTGTATAAATAAATAACAACAAAGCTTTATGGAAGCGCGCTTAGTTTCACTAAAGAGTGACAAAATGCGCTGTTTATTCAAAATTAATGCATAAGCACTCATAACCAGCACATGCTTACCTTAACGTAATAGTAAAACTAATACCGAACGTTAATATGTTAATATACATAAACAAAGCATTTCATTAACTTATAGAATTAATGATTAATTAACATGCAATAATAAGCAAAAACAAAAAACCGCTGCTATTAGTTTTTTTAATCTGAAAATATAAATTTTCTAGTTTGAACAAATTGTGTCGCTTCGGTATTATTCTCCCATACCGAGCTAGCGCATTAAATGAAAGCTATTTCATTGAATCCAGTTCTTCGTAATATGATTTATTTCGTATTACTTTTTTACTTCTTGGGGTATGACCTCAACAAGTAAAACGTAGTTCCCTAGATTACTTCCTTAAACTTGTTGTTTGCCCGCATTATTTGCGGGCTTTTTTTTGCCCACAATTTATCAAACCATCTCAACTCGGGCTAAATAAGCAGTCGAACAATAGCCTGATATGTCTTAACGCTCTGTGAATTATTGGCAAAGTAAAATACGTAATGTTTGCTCATACAAAAAAGCCACTGTCGTTAAAAAGACAATGGCTTTAGTATTTAACCTAAACTCTGGATAATATATCTATCTCAAGCAGCTAATTAGTCTTGCTTGGGAAGTAAACCAAAATGATGATACGCATTATCCGACACAATTCGTCCTCGCGGCGTGCGCTGAATAAACCCTTGTTGAATTAAAAACGGTTCAATCACATCTTCTATGGTTTCTTTTTCTTCGCCTATGGCAGCGGCTAGGTTGTCAAGGCCAACCGGGCCACCCATAAATTTTTCGATGATGGCGAGTAAATATTTACGGTCCATGTAATCAAAGCCGCTTTTATCAACATCAATCATATCGAGGGCTTGTTGAGCAACCTCGGCATTAACCGTACCATCTGATTTAACTTGGGTGTAATCGCGCACGCGGCGCAATAAACGGTTTGCTATACGCGGTGTGCCACGAGAGCGCTTGGCAATTTCAGCTGCGCCATCGTCACACATTTCTAAATCAAGGTAATGCGCTGAGCGCCCCACTATATGCGACAAATCCTCAACAGAATAAAACTCTAAACGCTGTACAATACCAAAGCGGTCACGCAGTGGTGAGGTTAATGAGCCCGCACGCGTGGTTGCGCCAATTAAGGTAAATGCAGGTAAATCAAGCTTAATAGAGCGTGCTGCAGGCCCCTCACCTATCATTATATCGAGCTGGTAATCTTCCATTGCAGGGTAAAGTATTTCTTCTACTTGTGGGCTTAAGCGGTGAATTTCATCAATAAACAGTACATCACCTTCTTCAAGGTTTGTAAGCAATGCAGCTAAATCGCCGGCTTTTTCAAGTACAGGGCCCGAGGTCGTTTTAATATTTACGCTTAATTCATTTGCTACAATATTAGCAAGCGTGGTTTTACCTAAGCCTGGCGGGCCAAATATTAATAAATGATCCAACGCTTCGCTGCGGCTACGCGCAGCTTCAATAAATATTTCCATTTGTTGCTTAACATGCGGCTGACCACGATAATCGGCCAGTAACTTAGGCCTAATAGCACGATCTATGGTGTCTTCATTGGTTTTTTCAGCAGCATCTATTAAGCGATCAGCTTCGATCATAATTTACTCACAGCATTGATTTCAAAGATTCTTTAATTAGAACCTCAGTCGACATATCGGGTTTGCTTACTGATTTTACTGCTTTTTGCGCTTGTGGCAATTTATAACCGAGCGCCACTAACGCCGAAACCGCATCATCGGCCGCATTATTAGCTATAGTTGCATCGCTCGCAGGCTCTATTACGGCGCTGTCGCTAAATGGGGTAAATAAGTCGTTGCCCCAATTCTTTAATCGGTCTTTCATTTCGAGCACTAAGCGCTCGGCGGTTTTTTTACCTACCCCTGGCAGTTTAACCAAGGCGGTAGCGTCTTCATTATTTACGCAACTTACAAACTGCTGCGCCGACATACCCGACAAAATAGCTAAACCCAACTTAGGTCCTACGCCATTGGCTTTTAACAGCTCTCGAAATAAGGCTCGTTCGGTTTTATTATTAAAGCCAAACAATAACTGTGCGTCTTCGCGTACTACAAAGTGAGTGTACACAATGGCGTTGTCGCCCACTTTGGGTAAATCATAAAAACAGGTCATTGGCATTTGTACTTCGTAGCCAACGCCACTCACTTCTAATAATATTTCTGGGGGCTGTTTTTCAACTAACACGCCGTTTAAGCGACCTATCATTGTTATTTCCTTAGACGTCCTCTAACGGTTTTGCTTGCGCTACCCGCTAGTTTTATTAAATTTTGTTCAGAGTGAGCATGGCAAATTGCAATCGCGAGTGCATCTGCTGCATCGGCTTGCGGCGTACCTGGCAGTTTAAGTATATTTTTAACCATATGTTGCACTTGCGATTTATCTGCTCCACCGTTACCCACCACGGCTTGCTTTATTTGCCGTGCAGAGTATTCAAACACCGGTAAGTCGGCCATAGAGGCCCCCACAATGGCAGCACCACGGGCTTGCCCAAGCTTTAAAGCAGAATCGGGGTTATGTGCCATAAATACTTTTTCTATGGCAAAGGTTTCAGGCGAAAACTGCTCTATAAGCTGCGTAATACCTTGGTATATCATTTTAAGTCGGGTGGGAAAGTCATGATCGGCTAATTTAATACAGCCACTGCCTAAGTATGTAAACTTAGCACCTTGGTGCGCAACCACACCGTAACCCGTTAAACGCGAGCCCGGATCGATCCCTAAAATAATGGCCAAACAGCACTCTCATTATTGTTATTTATTAATAATGCTAATAATGCCAGAGCACTGTATAAATTACCAGTACCAAGCCAAAACAAAAATGCCTACTTAAAAAGTAGGCATTTAAACTCTATTTGGCCAAAAAGTTTACGCCAATGCGCGCACTAAGCCTTGGGTGTTTTGTTTGAGCGTACGGGCAATCATAAAATAGCCTAACCCTGCTACAAACACGCCACCAGCAACGGGGCCAATAATCCAAATATTTGGATGCAGCTTACCAGCCAAATCAAACATTTGCTGCTGCACTATTAACAGTGCTATATCACTGAAAAATGCAGCGACTAGTCCGGCTAAACCGCCAAGCAATAAAAACTCATACAAAGTAGCATTTTTTATTAATCGACTTTTAGCGCCTAATGTACGCAATATCACAATTTCTTGCATGCGCTCACCTAAGCTTGCTTGCACCTGCGATATTAGTACCAACGCACCACATAACACCACAATAGCCAATACAAAACCAATGGCTAACGACACTTGCTCAATAGTCGACTGTATTTGCTTAACAAAATTATCTACATCAATTGCTGTAATCGTAGGATATGTACGTAATAACTGGCTAAAGTCGCGCTTTTGCTCGGGTTCAATGCGTACCGATGAAATATAGGTTGCCGGAAAGTCGCTAAGTACATCTGGGCTTAAAATAATAAAAAAGTTAGGCTTGAGTGTGGCCCAATTTACTTTTCGCACACTGGTTATTTTAGCATCGAACGACTGCGCACCGATTAAAAATGTAAGAGTATCGCCTAATTTAACATCGAGGCGCTGCATCATCGACTCTTCCAGTGAGGCCTCGGCAACGGCGTCATCGCCAAACCACTGGCCATCAATAATGTCATTTTGTGAAGGGACTTCGTCAAGCCAGGTTAAATTGAGCTCGCGCCCAATACCTGAGCGGGCTTCTTCGTCTTTTTTCTCGTTATCTTGCAGTGACACTTCACGCGCAACCGCTTCACCGTTGACGGCATTTACGCGACCACGAATAGTCGGGTAAAACTCCGACACCTGAATGCCTTTTTGTGCTAAATATTCATTTACTGGGTCCAGTTCATTTTGCGTAATATTCACTAAAAAAGCATTAGGTGCATCACTTGGTAATTGTGACTGCCAATCAGAAATAATATCGTTTTTAAGCACAATTAAAAATAACAGTAATTTAATCGCTAACGAAAAGCTAATTAACTGCACTGCATTAACATTGGCGCGCTTTTGAATAGACGCAATAGCCAAAGACCAGCTGTTACCCGGCTTTAAGCCAAGCTTGCGGCCACCGCCAAATATTAACTTAGAGATTAAAAATAACACCAAAATAAGCGCAAGCGTTGAGACAAACAAAATAAGCGTAATTTTAATGTTATTGCTAAATAACCACATTAATAAAAACACGGTGAGTGCGCTCAGCCCTAAATGAATTTTACTTACCGCTAGTCGATCGCCTAAATTACGTCGAAGTACTCTAAGCGGTGGAATATCAAATAAATCTAAAAGTGGCTTAATAGAGAACATAACTGCACAAATAACCCCTGTACTAATCGCCACCAGCCAAGGTTTAAAACCAGCCATGGGCAGTTCGGTGCCCATACTTTTAGCTAAATAACCGGTAGCCACCTCTTGCAAGCCATAGCCAATAGCTAGGCCAACAACCACCGCCATGGTACACACTAATAATAAGTGCATAAGGTAGATTTTGCGGATCATCTCGCGGCTGCCACCTAAGGTTTTCATCATCGCGACAGGGTCGTATTGACGCTCACAATAGCGCTTAGCCGATACTGCAATAGCAACCGCGGCTAAAATAATCCCTAGCAAACCGGCTAATAACAAAAAGCTTTCAGCTCTATTTAAGCTATTTGAAATAGGCGATTGACGGTCTTTAACACCATACCAATTTTGGTTTTCTTTAAGTTGCGGTTTTAGCCAATCGTAAAAACTATTTATGTCGCTTTCATCACCTGCATACAACTGGCGGTAAAATACACGGCTACCGGGCTGTATTACTTCAGTTTTTGGTACGTCGTCAATATTAATAAGTACCCTGCGGCTGCTAGAGAACACATTAAACGGCGCATCGGGTTCTTCAACAATCACCTTTTCCACATTGAATAACGCGGCACCTAGCTCAACTTGGTCGCCTACGTTTATATTTAAACTATAAAAAACCGATTCACTTAACCACACGTTACCGGGGGTTGGTGCACCCGGGGCAACTTCTGTTTCGGCGTTTAAGCCCGACTTAACCTTTAACTGGCCTTTAAGCGGGTAACTGTTTGACGCAGCTTTTACTGAGCTAAATTGCATTTCATCGTTTGCAAACAGCATAGTGTCAAAATACACCATTTGCGCTGTTTCAAGGTTTTGCTGTTTAGCTTGAGTAATATAAGCGGTATCTATGGCATGATTGCTGGCCAATACCCTATCAGCGGCAATAAAGGCACTACTTTTTTGTGCAATACTTTGTGCGATTCGCTCAGTCACCATAGATAAAGTAAGCACCGTTAGCACCGCTAAAGCGATGGCAGCACTTATCACGGTTAGTTCACCACGGCGAAACTCTCGAGAAAATAGTTTAAGTGCTAATTTAGCCCACATTTGCCATTTCCTCAGTTGAATTGTGAACCAGCTCACCGGCTTCAATCTGAATAATACGTTCACACTTTTGCGCCAGTGCTTCATCATGGGTAACTAAAATAAGCGTTGTGCCATTTTGCTTATTTAAATCAAATAATAGCGACTCAATCATATGGCCGTTTTTGCTATCTAGGTTAGCTGATGGCTCGTCGGCAAACAGTATTTTAGGCGAACCCACAAATGCACGAGCAATCGCAACTCGTTGTTGCTCACCACCAGATAACTGCGACGGGTAATGATCAATGCGATGGCTCAAGCCAACTTTTTCAAGTAACGCGAGCGCCTGCTCTTTAGCGTCGTGTTCGCCAGCAAGCTCAGCAGGCAGCATCACATTCTCAAGTGCGGTTAAACTTTGCACCAACATAAAGGACTGAAATACAAAACCGACTTTAGCGGCTCTCAGTGCTGCACGCGCTTCTTCATCTAACTTGTGCAAAGGCTCACCATCTAACATTACCTCGCCACTGCTGGCGGTATCAAGCCCTGCTAGCAAGCTCAATAATGTAGATTTACCAGAGCCCGACGTGCCCACTACGGCAACAGACTCGCCATGCTTGACATTAAAGCTGATGTCGCTGAGGATGGACAACTCACCTTCAAAGGTGGAAACCACTTTAGACAAACCATTTACTTGAATTATATTTAATTGAGAAAGCGCTGACATATGACTCATTCAATCCTACGTTGTGTATTCATTTTATTTTTAGTTATTAACCCACTACACGCGGCAGCTAACAACACGATTTTAATACTTGGTGATAGTTTAAGCGCAGCCTATGGCTTAAAACAAGAACAAGGCTGGGTGCAATTGTTACAAGATAAATACGATGCCGAGCAACGCCCTATCAACTTAGTAAATGCCAGTATTAGCGGCGAAACCACCGGCGGTGCATTGCGCCGATTAGACGCGCTACTTGAGCAATATCAACCCACTCACGTACTTATTGAGCTCGGTGCTAATGACGGCCTGCGCGGTTTTCCAATCACTAAAATGCAAACTAACTTAACCGCTTTAATTGAAAAAAGCCAAGCTGCAGATGCACAAACCGCACTTATGGAAATATATATTCCACCTAACTATGGCCCACGTTACAGTAAAATGTTCACCGATAGCTTTACCAGTGTTAGTGAAGCCACTAACTCGCATTTAATGCCGTTTTTTATACTTAAAGTAGCAGGAAAAAACGAGCTAATGCAAAACGATAACTTACACCCTAACAAAACTGCACAACCAATACTACGAGATGAAATGTATAACACGATCAACCAGTGGTTAAATAAAGACTAGGGCCGTAAAGAGTCTCCTGCGCAAGTCCTTAAAACTAAGCGCTTGCGCAATAAACATCCAAACAAACAAAAGCTTATTGATTTTTTTATAAATACACGTACTATTGCTATCGAAGTCGGTATGTGGCGCAGCTTGGTAGCGCACTGTCATGGGGTGGCAGGGGTCGAGAGTTCGAATCTCTCCATACCGACCATTTAAATCCTTTCATAATTCTATATTATTCAATAAAAACTGCTTTCCTTTCGTACTACCTAATTTAATAATAAAAAATATCGCACATTTATCGCACCGACTAATTTATTGACTGTTTTTCTGCTTTTTGATTTCCATGGTATTGAGATTATGTGACGCCACAGTTAAATACTTTTCAAATAATAAAGAAGCACTTAACTGCTTTAATTATTGATGTATTGGTTTGAGGTCATTGATATGCAGCTATGAGTAGATGCTAAATAGCCGTAATGTCTGAAGTCAAGATTTACCCCTATGTTTTTCTTCAACTCAAGCTCAACGGTGTAACAAAATAACGTATGTTATACATACAGCTCACCGAATGTTCCATAGATACCGGCGGGAGTTAGAAAGCGTTTGAGAAGAAGTTTCATTTTGGAGCTTTCTTACACGCATAGACCCCCCCGCAGGGTGCGGGTTACAAACTATTTAAATAAACTACTCTTTCAATATTTTGTCAATATTTCTTAAGCTTTGTATTGCTAGTATCAATTCATTCTTTGTTGGTGTAGTTATATTGCTTAGTGAATTAAGCTTAAATACGTTATTAAGCTTACATGTTTCAGATTTAATTAAATCCATCTTTCCATTAAGTGATTCATTATCGAATACAAGCTTTCGGTATGCATTTCTATTTTTCTCAAGCTCTTTTGTTAATTCTATAGTTTTATTATGAGCATTGAGATAAAGTTTATCAGCTTCAAGCAGTTTTTCTTTTATTTCATTTTGTCCTGCTTTATAAAAACTAGTCTGTAATTTTTCAGAGGCTATATCATTCAGCAATTTTGAAATTTCTTCACGCTCTTTAATCAAGCTTTCTTTTACCCTCTTTTCTCTTATTAACAACTCATCATATTTATTTGTTAAGTCATGAGCCCTTGATTTTGAAATAGATAACTCATCAAGCACCTTCAAATGTTCATCATTAGAGACTACTTCTTTCCAGCCGCGCTTATGTAGATATTCATTAAAACAATTACCAGCATAACGCTTTAACAACTCAACTAAGTTATTAACCCAAGGTACAACTGTAATGATTAAAAACGTCAAACCAAGCGGCTCTAAATAAAACCAGTCAAAAGGAAGTTGTATAAGTTTCATACTTGGTTTTAAAGGCTCATATAAGAACCAATAAATAAGTTTCCAATTATACGTACAGGATACCCAAAAAAAAGTAAAGATGAACGGGCTAGCTAGTCGCTCTCGGAAAAGATCTAAAGTACTACTATCTGCTTGAGGGGTCATGCAACATCCTTATAAAACAAAAATCCGCCAAGTCATAAACTAAGCGGATTTCTTCAACATGTAAAATAGTATATCAGGATTGGGAGAGGTGCAAGTTAATCATCCCACCTTGGTTTTGATATATGGCAATCGTTAATCCAATTAAACAGTTGAGTTAAACGATTTTGAGCCTCTTCGTATTCTATCTGGCCTAAGTCAATAGATTTCCAAATATCGGATAAAACATCAGGAGCTTGCTCTGGTATACCTATAAAAAATTGACTGCGTAGCATATCAAATAACACATCACCTTCAGGGCTTGCATCTTTATTATCCCATATAGAACCAGTTCCACCAATGCCCCAGCCACCAAAAAATTCTTCTAATTCCACAGTTTGCAAACTATCAGTGCTTTCTTTTAAAACGTTTACTTTAAACAACATAAGGCTTCCTTAAATAGTATCCTTTACACTTCCTCGATGCATACGAACAGCAAAAGGGTCACCCATTAGAAAGTTCCGGTCAAGTAGGCAGCTGTGTTTTCTTGATCTTTTTATTCAAAAACCAAGTGTTCTTATCATTTAAACTCACTTTAAATATGACTACGCACCCAGTAATGACGTCGACTGGTGTGAATATGCACCAGTCACCCATATGAAAAAGCGAAGAGGGTCAAATCTTGACTTCAGACATCACAATCCATAACTGATCAGTCATCGCTCTTAACTATCTTCCAAACTAAAATAAAATAACACTTTTAAAAACCACTACAGTAGTTTATTGCGCCAATAAGTGTTTCAGGTTGTGATTAAACATCGCGACAAAGCTATTACCATCGTTATAAACACTTCACAAGGCCACAGTTTATTTTGGTTGCCAGTGGTACACATAAATAGGTTTTTGGTAGAACCCTTTAAGCTTGATCACTTTAGTTGGTTTATATGAAAGCAAAGCTAAAGTGTTACTCACAATGGTGATGTTTTTAAGCACGTTTTGTTTTAACTTTTCTTCAAGCGCTACCATAGCGCTTGGAAACAAGTAACACACTAGCGTAGACACAGTACTCAGAGCAGCATTTTTGAAGTCTTTGCAATAGAGAGTAAGATTATTTAAACACTAACTATATTTAATAAGCACTACAACCAACATTCCCCCCTCCAAACCTAAATAAATCAATGCACCTTTTTCAACCATATTGACTCGGTAAAATATAAGAAGAAACTATTAAAATGAGCATCTAAATAACATGATCTTCCTCTAAATTTGCTGTTCATTACTTGTTCGACTATTACTATATAATAGGAACTACATTTACTTGCGGGATGCTTGATGGACCTTAAAAAAGTAAATAAAAAATCTAATTCGCCAAGTGTAAATGTAAATATGGATGAAGCATTTTTAACTCAGCTAGTTAATTGTTTACCCATGGGGGCAATGATAGTTAATACTGATGCTCAGATCCTTTTTGCCAATAGTCAACTATCTGAAATACTGGGGTATGAGGATTCAGAACTCATAGGAATGAACATAGATAGTTTACTTCCAGCGCAATTTAAAGCGAACCATACCCATTTGATGAGTCAGTTTTTTGTTAACCCTCGAAAACGCTTAATGGGTGAAGGTCGTGAGTTATTTGCGAGTCAAAAAAATGGTAAGCAAATCCCAATCGAAATAGGCTTAAACCCAATACACGGACAACAAGAGTTAGTTTTAGCCACACTGGTTGATATATCGCAAAGGCTGCGCGCTAACAATATGTTTCAACGCTCTATTCAGGCTGCACCACATGGTGTGTTAATAGTAGACCAAGCGGGCATTATTCAAGCGGTTAATCAATCGTTATGTAAATCTTTTGGCTACAGTGAAATAGAATTACTCGATAAAAAAATGGAAATGCTATTACCGCAGCGCTATCAAGGGCACCATTCAGCACTTCGCCATTCATTTCATCGTGAACCCAGTGTCAGAAGTATGGGAGTAGGCAGAGATTTAACCGCCTTACACAAAGATGGAAAAGAATTCCCAGTTGAAGTGGGCCTGAGTCCTTTTATAAACACCAATGACGAAGACATGGTATTTGTGTCCTTGTTAGATATAACAGAACGAAAACGAATGGAAACCGAGCTAAAAGAAAATAACACTAGCCTGAAAGAATTTACCTATGTGGCCTCTCATGATTTACGCTCTCCATTGCGAGGCATTTCAAACTTAATTGAATGGGTAAAAGAAGATTTGGGCACTACCACGCCTGAAGTCGAATATAACTTAACGCGTATTGATGATCGTATTCACAAAATGGAGACGTTAATAGATAATTTATTGGCCTATGCAAGAGCTGGTAAAGCCAGCCTAGATACTCAAGTAATCGATATGCATAAATTAATTTATAACGTTACCGAACTGTTAGATTTACCAGTTGGAATGAAGATTCATAAAGACATTCAATTAAATACCATCGTGACTGCATGGACGCCACTTGAAACCGTGGTCCGTAATTTATTAAGTAACGCTATTAAACACCATGACAGTAAAGAAGGAACTATAGAGATTAGTTGTGTAGCAGAAAATACGCTTTGCCATATCACTGTGACTGATGATGGACCCGGTATACCACCAGAGGCTTACGAGCGTATTTTTAGTTTGTTTCAAACAACTTCCGATGATAAGTCGGTTTCAGGTATAGGGCTGTCTATTAGTCGGCGCCTTGCACAAGCCCATGGTGGGCGCATTTCAGTTAGTTCAAATGAACCGCACAAAGGGTCAACATTTCATGTTTGGTGGCCACGCTTTGCTAGGAAAGAGAATTTATGATCAAAAATCTATCTATACTGCTTGTTGAGGACGACGATGTTGCCGCGGAAGCCGTTACAAGAAGCTTAAAAAAAGTTGATCCTAAAATTAAAATAATTTGGAAACAAAACGGAAAACTTGCGCTAGATGCGTTACGAGAAAAAGCGCAACAAAAAGAAATATCGGAGCCTTACTTGGTATTACTTGATTTAAATATGCCAGTGATGAATGGGTTTGAATTTTTAGACCATATTCGTAAAGATAAAAACTTAAACAATACCGTTGTATTTATACTAACGACCTCCAATGAGGATAACGATCGTACTCGCGCGTATCATAACAACGTAGCAGGTTATATGGTTAAACATGCAATTGGCCCGCAGTTTGCCAAATTAGCGATACTTATGGATGCTTATATACATGCCATTGAGCTTGAATAAGCTATTTTGCAAGAGATATGGATATGAGAACTTCAATAGATGATTTTGAAAGCTGCGACACTATTAACCTACTCATTGTTGATGACGATGCGGTTGATAGAGAACATATACGTCGTATGATATCTCGCTCTAACATACAGGCGAAAATTTCAGAAGCATCCTCTATTGAAAGCTCGATGTCTTATCTTGAACATGGGGAGTTTGATTGCGTCATAGTTGATTATCGATTAGGTATCGGCTCCGGGCTTACCCTGCTAGATAATATTAGAAAGTCTGTAAATAATCATTGCGCTGTGATTATGATCACGGGATTGGGAGATGAACAAATAGCAGCAGAAGCTATGCGGCTAGGAGCAAGCGATTATTTACTTAAAAACCAATTAAAAAGCGCTCAGTTGATACACTCTATATCTAGCTCTATTCAACGCGCAAGCTCAGAGAAAAAACTTCATGACATGGCACATTACGATAGCCTAACAGGCCTAGCAAGCCGCCCTATTTTAATTGATCAACTTCAACAAGCTATTACATCTCAGCAAAAGCTCGCCGTTGCCTATTTAGATTTAGATAACTTTAAACCTATTAATGACAAATACGGTCACGAAATCGGAGATTTCGTGTTGAAAACCATTGCCCAAAGGCTACAAAACACATTACGCAAGGAAGATACACTAGCGCGTATTGGTGGAGATGAGTTTATCCTTTTATTAAGAGGGGCTGCGCACACAATACAAGAATATGAGATTCTGTTACAAGACGTGCTGATTGAGGTAAATGATCCGATAAAATTAGCAGAGTTTTCGTGCTCCGTTCAAATTTCAGTCAGCATCGGCGTTGCACTTCCCAGTGATGATGGCTTAACTTGTGATGACATTTTACGAAGAGCCGATCAAACTATGTACCAAGCAAAAAGATCAGGAACAAACCGGATTCTGTTTTTTGATCCAGAGGAAGAAAGCCTAAGGCATGCAAGACATGATTTGTTATTGGCTGCTGAAAAAGGCATTGCTCGTAAAGAGTTTATTCTACATTATCAACCAAAGGTAAATTTAATGGATCACCAGTTGATTGGCGTTGAAGCCTTAATACGCTGGAATCACCCTACTTTGGGTTTACTTTACCCTGGTCACTTTTCAGAGGCATTAGAGCACCCACACATTGGTATATTAATTGGTGAATGGGTACTTGCTGAAGCCTTAAAACAACATAAAATTTGGACTAGAAATCATCTTTCTATGAGTGTAAACATCTCTCCAGCTCATTTACTTAGTGAGGGCTTTGTTGAAAACCTCAGAGAGTTACTCATCAGCACTAATAATATAAAACCAAAAACCCTCGAATTAGAAATTTTAGAGAGCACCACCATTGGAAACGTTGAACAGGCAGTCGACGTTCTCAATGGCTGTCGAAATTTAGGGGTAAGTATTGCGTTAGACGACTTTGGTACAGGTTACGCCTCTTTGAGTTACTTAAAAAAATTACCTTTAGATACATTAAAAATAGATCAAAGCTTTGTTAAAAGGCTCCTATCAGACCATGAAGACAAGTCCATCGTTACCTGTATCGTGGCGCTAAGTAAAGCATTTGGGTTTAACCTAATAGCAGAGGGGATCGAGTCGCAAGAGCTCGAAAAAGTACTTATAGATATGGGTTGCTATCATGGGCAAGGCTATTATATTGCCAAACCAATGTCTGCAGATAACATGAACTTATGGATAAAAAATATGACATCAACTAAGCACTGAATCCAAATAATATCCCTCTATTTGGATTGCCAGTGGTATACATAAATAGGCGTTTGGTAAAAATCTTTAAGCTTGATAAAGTTAGTTGGTTTACATGAAGGTAAAGCGAAGGTATTACTCACAATAGTGATTTTATTATTAACTTTTTCATGCTTTAACTTATCTTCAAGCGCTACCATACCACCAGGAAACAAGTAACATACCAAAGTAGACGCAGAACTAAGATCGGCATTTTTGAAGTCTTTACGATAGAGGGTAAGATTACCTAAACCCAAACTATATTTAAAAAGCACTGAAACCATCCAAGGAAACCAGGATAACTCATAGCCAATAACATGTTTATTAGGATAATTTTTAGCAACCGCTATAACGAGCGTCCCCCAACCTGAACCCAAATCAATTAATGCGCCTTTTTCATCCATGCTTATTGCATTAAGCATAGTTTGGCGCGCTTTGCTTGAGCTCATCATCGGTGAAATTCCCGTTTTTAGCGTGCTCCAAACAATAGATAAAGCGATTAGAAGAACTAAAAAGAAAAGTCCGATAGCAATAAAGTCCATACTAACTAACACCTAATAACGGTTGAATCATCATAATCTCACCTTATCGATTATTTGTTTCTATATAGTAAAACCATTACAAAGAGCACCGTTAGTATAAATTTATTTTATATTTAACAACTGTTTAAAATAAACCACAAAAAAAGCGCCATTTGGCGCTTTTTAGATTAGTAGCAAGGAATTAATGCTTACGCCCTACGCCGTTGCGCACCATGTCTTGGCCGCTTTGGAAAATCTCTTCGGTAATTTCACGTGCTAATAAAAGTTGTTGCTTGTCATCAAACACGGCTACAAAACGGCTGCCGTCAGCATTGTTAGTTGCCATACCCACGCCTGCTACGCCGGTTAAACCTAGGCCGCCGTTTTCAACTTGCAGTAAAAAACTTTCAAGTTCAGCGAGTGTATCGATTGCAGTTAGTTTGTTTTCCATTATGGTTACTCTGTGTGTTGCTCGCCATAGCGAGTCTGTAAATAATATGCAGTTATTTTACAGATCATAGTGGCAAACTTAAACCATCAAACATTAACCTTTATGCATTCCACGAATAGGGTAATTATTATCAGGGTTTTTAATCCAAGTTATACCTCGCAATAAAGTAGACAGATCTGGTCTTACAAATGGATTATTTGAGATATCAACAACTTGTACTGTACCGTGTTCATTCACTACATACACAGCAGGCTCAGCAAATAAATGGTCTGTTTCTTGAGCGTTGCGAGGTTGAGAAACATACAGCCCTAACGCATTCATTTGTTCAGGCTTTAATTCAAACGCAATGGGGTAACTCACTGATAACTTCTCTTTATGTGTTAACAACTGCGCTTCGCTGTCGGCCGATACAGCAATTAAAGAAACTCCAATGTCTTGTAATGACTGTTTAATTTCTTCTAACTGATTTAGATACTGCGTACACATAGGACAATGCCGGCCACGATACACAACCACCATTTGCCAAGCAGCGTCTTGCTGGACACGCCCTAACTCTACTTCGTTACTATTTAGTACAGGGCAATTAATCTTTGGGAAACGACTCCCCGGAAGAAGTTTATTTGTATACTGTGATGCATTAGTCATTGTGTTTCCTCTCAAAAGTGTGTACTTATATGTGCTTTAAAGCGCGCTAAGTCAGTATCTATATCGGCGTTTTTCATAACATCAAAACAAGCAATGGTAGGCATTGCTGTCATACCAAAAAACTTAAAGTTCATATGCATTGGGAACATTAAGTCGTCAACACTTTTACCATTAAAAAATTCTTCTGAATTGTTAAATGACTCCTCTGGTGCGTTAAATGTGAGTGACATCATATATTTAGTATCTTTAAGTGTGCCACCTGTGCCATAACCGCTTTTTGGGTCGTCCTGGTGACGACCATCGCCATTACACATGGCGCCACCCATACCGGCTGTATACACCTCGTCCATATATCTTTTAAACGAAAATGGCACGCCCATCCAGTTAATAGGTGATTGCAGTAAGACAACGTCAGCCCATTGATGAAGTGCTAATTGTGCCTCTACATCAATACTATCTGTCATAGTTACGGTTTTAACTTCATGGCCTTTTTCTATCAGTATCGATGATGCTACATCAACTAGGGTGGCATTTAATTTGCCCTCTGAAAAAGAATAATATTGGTGTGCATTTATAATGAGTACCTTGCTCATGTGATCTCTCCAAAAATAGTACAAAAATTGGTCTTTACTTTAATGTGGTATATAATAGTTACCTGAAGAATAGATTCAATTAGTATACTTTTAGTAACCACCCTATTTTAGAGGTTAAATTTTGGAAAGCTCTATAGAAACAGATAGTAAGGGAAGAAAAAAAGTTTTAAATGCCTGCTTAGAACCTTGTGCTATTGAAAAAGGAATGCGCTTAATTGGCGGGAAGTGGACAAGTTCTATTATTTATCACTTAAAAGATGAACCTGTTCGCTTTAATGATCTAACTCGAATGTTAGGTGGAGCGAGCAAAAAAATGATAGATCAACGTTTAAAAGAGTTAGAGGCCAATAAGATGGTTTTAAGGACGGTGATCAGCACTAGACCTATTGCTGTCACCTACGAGCTCACTGAGTTTGGGCGCTCTGCACTAGGAATTCTTCACGATCTTAGGGTTTGGTCTGAGTCTAATATTTTAGACTAATTAAAAATAAAAACCCCGCAGATGCGGGGTTTTATGTATTAGCTTTGCTTCATTGTGCCTTGTTGCTCAAGGCTGGTATGCCAGCTGAATGCCTCTTCTAAAATATGAGGCGTATGACCGCCACGAACACATGCACGCTCGTAGTAGTCAAGCATGGCGTTGCGATAATCTGGGTGTACACAGTGCTTAATGACTTCAATTGCACGTTCGCGTGGTGCTAAACCGCGTAAATCAGCAAGGCCTTGCTCGGTTACTAAAATATCAACATCGTGCTCGGTATGATCAACATGGCTTACCATAGGCACAACACTTGAAATAGCGCCACCTTTGGCAATTGATTTAGTTACAAACACCGATACATGCGCATTACGTGCAAAGTCGCCTGAACCACCAATACCGTTCATCATTTTAGTACCACATACATGGGTTGAGTTAACGTTGCCATATATATCAAACTCAAGTGCCGTGTTAATTGCAATAATACCTAAACGACGCACAATTTCAGGGTGATTCGACATTTCTTGTGGTCGAAGTACTAGCTTATCACGATACTTTTCAAGGTTATTAAATACTTGTGAGTTACAACGCTCTGATAAAATAATTGAACACCCTGATGCAAAATTAAGTTTACCCGCATCAATTAAATCAAAGGTAGAATCTTGTAGTACCTCTGAATACATAGTGAGGTCTTTAAAATCAGAGTCTAATAAACCCATCATTACTGCGTTGGCAATGTTACCTATACCGGCTTGTAATGGGCCTAGGTTTTCAGGCATACGCTCTTGTGCTACTTCTTCTTTAAAAAAGTTAACTAAGTGACGTGCAATAGAGGCTGTATCTGCATCTGGGTCGGTAACGGTTGAAAATGAGTCACTTTGATTGGTAAATACAATACCCACAATTTTAGCCGGATCAATTGGAATTGCAGTACTACCAATGCGGTCATCTACTTTCACTAGCGGCACTGGCGTACGTGTAGGACGATAAGATGGAATATAAATGTCGTGCAGCCCTTCAAGCTCTGGCTGGTGTAACATATTAATTTCTACAATTACCTGTTTGGCAAAAATAGCAAAGCTGGCTGAATTGCCCACTGACGTTGTAGGTACTATGTGGCCTTCTTCGGTAATAGCAACGGCTTCAATGACCGCTACATCAGGCATCGTTAACTGATGATTACGTAGCTGTTCAACAGTTTCAGATAAATGCTGGTCAATAAACATGACCTCACCGTTGTTAATCGCTTTACGTAATGTGCTGTCTACTTGAAATGGCATACGACGCGCTAACGCACCTGATTCAGTTAGTAGCTTATCTAAGTCGTTTCCTAATGACGCGCCCGTCATTAGGTTAATTTTCATTGGGTTTTCACGCACTCGCTCTGCAAGCGCACGTGGTACAGCTTTCGCTTCACCGGCACGAGTAAAACCACTCATACCCACGGTCATGCCGTCTTTAATAAATAAACTGGCCTGCTCTGCAGACATCACTTTGTTGTGTAAGTCGCTACGACGAATTCGTTCTAATTGCATTTGGAACCCCTTAAACCCCATTTTTATTTGGCGCTATTCTAAGTATTTCCTTATGCTTCGTAAGCTAGACCTAAGTCTCATTTACGCATTGTTGATATAAAAACATCGCGAAGCGTTTTAATTTTGTACACTTTATTACTTAACTTATTGGTGATAATAAGGTTAAAATACTAAAAAACGCATACAACTATTTAACTCACCGAGTTTAAAAACAAGCAAAACCAATTAAAATCAATAGCTTAAAATTTCAATCAGGAAGATTGAAATTTTTAATTGTATAAAAATTTAGCCGCGCTATGCGGAGCTTACAAAATAATAAACTGTTCATTCATTGGGCAGTAACCTTGTGAGGAATAGAATCCACAATTTAGGTATTAAGGAAAATACATGGATTTGTCTGACGAAGAAATTAACTTTTTATCTGGCTTATTTGAACCTAGTCAAAGTAGTGCATTAATCAATGAAACAAAGTTAACAGTACAAGCATCAATACCAGAGGGTATTGCGCATTTACTTGGTCAAGCTAAATTAACCTTATTAGCAGAAGTAGCCCACTACCAACTGTGGTTTCCACTTCAATTTAAAACCGATGAATTAGGCCATTTCAGTACCGTATTAGAAGCCCCCGAAGTAATTGACACTAAAGGTATTCAGCGCAGCTGGCGGTTGAGCGAATTAAATATCCAAAGCCAAGGCTTTTGCATTGAATCTATATCCAGCACAGGGATATTTTTAAAACCCACATCAATACATAGTGAGCTTGATGATTTGCAAAATATGCAATTTATTTTACCTAACGAAGCGGCGATATCATTAGATATAGAACCAGTTAGGCAGAGTAAGTGTGGCATAGCTGCTAAAATAAAACACATTCACCATGGTAAAGAGCAGCTAAGAGCGTATTTATTTGAAGTCCATAAACGTGAGTATTCAAGCTTATACCAGCTAGAGCACAAACAACAAAAATTGGAATTATCAAACTAAAAAAGCCACACAATGCGGCTTTTTAACTTATTTTATCGAGTGACTTTTACTTTAAGCGTTTGGCTATATCAGCTACACGTTCGCCGTATAAACGGGCCGTTTCTAAATCGCCTGATGGAATAGCAGATTCATCTGCATCAGTAGGTGATTGCACTAATACGCCAACTGAACCGCCTAAGTTATTGATGTCTTGACGAGTTGATTCCAGTTTATTGGCCGGTGGTAACCCTAGGCTTACCCAAATTCCACCATGTTGCGAAGCCAATGTTTGCATACTAATTAGAGTGACTTGTTTATCGCCATTTAGGCTGCCGCTATTAGTAAACCCGCCAAATATTTTGTCTTTCCACCCCATGGTAAACCATACTTTAGAGGTAGCATCAACAAACTTTTTAAACTGCCAAGGATATGAGCCCATATAGGTAGGTGCACCAAAAATAATGGCGTCTGCATTGTTTAACGTATCCCAATCGGCGTCTTTTATGTCGCCATTCTCATCGATTGCAATAAGCTGAGCGTTTGCTCCATCAGCTACAAATTCAGCCACTTTTTTGGTATGGCCATATCCCGAAAAATAAATAACCGCTACTTTACTCATGAACCTTCCTTTTGTTGTGATTTAATAAACACGCTTGTAACTATAGTATGGCCGCTTAATCTAAAATCAACTAAGCAGCGTGTTTAATTAAATTAGCTTGCGTGGCATTAAATTAAAAGGTACTCACTGCAATTTCTAAATTACTCACCGCACAGCCATACTGCGCAGCACTAATACGATGATATGCCGACTCAGGCGTGGTAGATAAACTAATAATAAACTCATCTTGCTGGCCAACAGCCGTTTGTTCTTGGCTAAGGCACATGGCTTGCGTTAAAGAGCGTAATTTGGCCTGCGTTAAAATGCTGCCAAAACGCTGAACTGGTAAAGGCGGTATTTTAATTGCTGGCAATGCTTGGCTAATACTGCGCTGACTTAAGGTAAAATCGTTATTTTTAATATCAATCACACTGCCCACAGGCCAGTAAGAGTAACTGTAGGTTTTAGTTTTAGTTTCAGCCTGAGCTTGCTCTGTTGATTTAACCATCACCACACCATTTTTACCAATTACGGTCATTAAATTGCCAGCTTCAGATTTAATCACCACTAAGGCTGTGGTTTCGTCTACACCAAAACCGAATGTCGGCTGAGCTTTGTTTGCGTTTAAGTCGTCGAGCAAAGTGCCTAGTCTTAATGTACGGTTTCGCTCGCTAAAGTGTGTATCGAGTACACCGTAACTAAATGTGCCTAAACCCCCAAAGCGGTTGTAAGTTAAACTATCGCTGTTTGAGCGTTCACTTGGGGCATCAATGGCTTGTGCGCCTTCTTTCAATGCCGACAAGCTAGTGCCATTGGTGATCATCACCACATTCCCGGCGTGGGCTTGCCCACCACTTTGCACCGCGGTACCTGCACTTGTGCCTACAACAACAGGGCGAGACTGTAATGCTTTTGTCCAAGGGTAAGGCTGATTATTTTCATCAAATAATACTTTTCGGGTTAAGCTTTGATCGCCGCCATTAAACATAATACCGGTGCTATTATTGATTAGCTCTACTAAAGCGTCGGTGCCTTTTTTACACAGTTTATATTCTGCTTGGGTACGATCAGGGTAAATATGCTCGCGTTGATATAGCCCCATTTCTGAGTGCCTAAGTGTGGTTAAATCATCACACTTATTGGTGGTTATTGCTTTAGCAAGCGCAGGGGTTAATGCAAGCCATTGCGAATTTACATTAGGGAAGCTTAGTAATCCTTCATAAAAATCAGCAGATTCATAAGGGTCTCTGCTTGAGGCGGTAATGGCTAGCATACTCGGGTTAGTATCATTAACTTTTAAACTTCCCGATATAAACTGCAAAATCTCTGTCGCTGCCGATTCGCTATTAAGCGCAGTATTTACCTGCTCTTTTAGTCGCTTGTTGTCGCTTTGGATTTGCGCTACTTCAAGCATATCTATTACAAAATTGTATTCTTGATCCGATAAACTATTGAGCTGTTTGCTATCAATATCGCGCCACAACCATAACAGTTCTTTTTTCGATAATGTGGGCGATGACTTAGCCTGCATTGTTGCTAAATTTTTAATAGTGTTATTTTTAGCTTGGCTATTTTTACTGGGCCATTGTTGCTTTATTTGGCTAATTTTAGTGTGAGAGAGCGCAAATACATTATGCGTTTTACCCGAGATCTGAGTATTTTTTTCACAGTTTTTAGAGCTTAAACTGGCACATGTTGTGAGAGCTCCACCCACTAAAACAAGAGTTTGATTAGACTCTTTTGCGCTTAACTGTAGCGAAAAAGCAATTAAAATTGAGTAAAAAGCGGTTATTATTCGCGATTTAACTAACCGCTTGTTTGGTAAATTTATTCGTTCCATTATGTTACACTCATGTAAAAAATTATAAGAAATAACTTGCGAGAGCGTCTCTCACTTGCTATAAAAAAAAGGAACTTTAAAACGCGAGTAAGCTAGCACCCATTTGCTAGCTTTGTCAAAAACCTTTTTGGAACGAGAATTATGTTTAAAAAAGCAACATTGCTTACAACATATTTCTACTCACCACACTACCTTTCGGAGTGGTTTGACGAGTAGCCCACCACCTCACTAATTTCTGTGAGGGGCTCAGCGTGTCATTTCACCATTGCCCTGTCTAAAAACCATAATAATTAAAGCCTTAAGAAATATTAAACCTATTTCTGCGCGCTTAAAAAGACAAAAGGTACTACAATGTTTCGTCAACTAACTATTGCGGCCACAGTAAGCGCTTTACTGAGCCCTGTCACTTGTGTGTATGCACAAGAAACTCAAACTAATACCAACATTGAACGAGTAGAAGTAACAGGATCTCGCTTAAAAGGCGTTGATCTGGAAGGCACTATTCCACTAACCGTGCTAGACCAAGATGCAATCAAACGCTCTGGCGCTAATACTATTCATGAATTACTCAAAGATTTATCTGTTTTTAAAGGCGGAAGTGGCACATTTTCAACCTCTGAAAGTGGCGGTACGTCTACCTCAACACCAGCGGGTCAATCAGCAGCGAGCTTAAGAGGCATGGGGCCATCAGCAACGCTTACATTAATAAATGGGCGAAGAGTTGCGCCTAGCTCATTTGCTGCAGGCACTGAAAACTTTGTAGATGTGAATTCTATTCCACTTGCGGCCATTGAACGTATTGATATTTTAGCCACCGGTGCATCAGCCGTTTATGGTGCCGATGCTGTAGCGGGTGTTATTAACTACATTTTAAAAGATGATTTTGAAGGCGCTGAAATCAATACTTCGTTTGCCGATAGCTTTGATCAACATGACGAAAGTAAAAAACAATTAAACTTAGTGTATGGTACAAAAATAGGCGAGAATAACTTAACGGTATTTGCAGATATATATGACCGTAACGCTTTTAAAGCGACCGATCGCGATTATACCGCCTCACCTTCATTAGTGAATGGTTACTCCTATTTACCTAAGCTGGAGAACTCACCTAATATTTATTATTTCAGCAGCCGAGATGGTAACGAACTTCCATCACCAAACTGCAAAACCGAATTAGTTACCACTGAATTTGGTGAACAAATTTGTGCTTACTATCCTAATCAAGATGACTACCTAGAAACGCCATTTGAAAGCCTTTCAACCGGCTTTATGTTTAATAGTGAGCTCGGTGGTCTACAATGGCACACTGACTTTTTTTACAGCCAGACCAAAGCTAAAGCGTATTCATCGCCCTCACCTATTAACCAAATTAATGATGACGACGGCCCGTATGTTTTAGAAGACGCCTTATTTATTTACGATAATGCCGATGGTAGTAATGATTTATTAGATCAACTTTATATTGACCCATTTGATACTCAAAGTGGCCGAGAAGTGTATGGCTTTGCGTTTGATGCGCGCTTTAATGCCCCAAGAACGGTGGAAGTAGAAACGAAAAACTTTCGCTTGGTAAGCAGTCTAAGTGGTGAAATTGGTGATTGGGGTTGGGAATCTGGTGTTACTCTCTCTCGATCACGTTCAGAGCAAGAAGCGATTGCAGGGGTATATAATCGTTACCAGTTTCATGGCGCGATTACAGGCGAGCTATGTTCAGACGGTACGTTGGCAAGTTATGACGGTACTGACTTAAATTGTGTATCTGGGGAGTTGCTACCTTTTTACAACCCTTTCCTTCAAGGCGACGCCGCTAATGATGCCGTTTTGGCAACAGCGCAAGCTCGCCCAACACGCAGTGGAGAAAGTACTGTTTACGGCTGGGATGCTAACTTTAATGGTGAACTATTTACCTTTAACGACCTACCAGCCTATGCCTCATTTGGGGTAGAAGCACGCCGTGAAGAGCTAAGCGACATTCCTTCGCTTAATTCACAAGCTCAAGCAGACAAAGACTACCTTGTTGATGTATTTGGCTTTGGCTCTAGCTTATCAGAAGCCGAGCGCACTCAATATGCCGCCTTTGCTGAATTAAGTATTTCACTGAGTGAGCAAATAGAGCTGCAAGCAGCGGGTCGATACGATCATTACGATGATTTTGGTGGCACCTTTAATCCTAAAATAGGTTTGAGCTATCGCCCGACTGATTCGTTAGTTGTTCGTGGTTCATGGTCAACCTCGTTTAGAGCACCATCATTAACTCAAGCTGGCGTTAAATTAAGAACCACGCAATCTACTTTTGACTGTGGTGCCAACCAAGCTGTAGCCGATTTATACTGTATGGGTGATGGCACCCAAGTGAGTGTTAATTCGTTAGAGTTAGGTAACCCTAATCTAAATGCAGAAGAATCTGAGGCTATCAGTGTTGGCTTTGCATGGAGTCCATCGGCTAATACTAATTTAACCATTGATTATTGGCAGTTTGATCATGAAAAAGTAATCGATACCAACATGACCGCAGTGCTCGACCGCGCTATAACTGATGCGTCACTTCGTCACTGTGGCATTGTCCCACCGGGCGAGCAAGGCATATCGTACGATGAAGCATTATGTGATGTCACCGACACCAGTGGTTTAAACATAGAGCAAGACGGCGCTAATTTAACTGAAATTTTAAGCAGTTATATAGATGAATTTAACCCACGTGATGACGAGCTATTTTTACCGTTGTTTCGCGATCATGCTATCCCACTTGAAAACACTGGGTCACAAACATTAGCAGGCATAGACTTTAAGTTTGACCATAGGTTTGTATTACCAAGCGGCGATTTGACCTTTGCGTTTGACGGTACTCATTACCTTGAGTTTGAACGTAATAAACCGGGGTCTGACTCGTTAGAGAAGTTGGTAGGAACTTATCGTTATCCTGAAAATGTTGCGCGTATGTCAATAGATTGGGAAGCGCAAAATTACTACCTTAACTTAGGTGCAAACTACACCAGCAGCTACGAAGATGATATAGAAGGCCTGCGTGGTCGTGAAATTGATGAGCTAGATTCGCTTGGCGTATTAGACTCAAAAGGTGAGCATCAGGTTGATGACTGGCTCGTTTGGGATTTATCAGCGGGTTTTTATGTTAATAAATCGCTGACTTTACGCGCGCGCATCAATAATATTTTTGATAAAGAGCCACCCACTCTTTATGGCTCAAGCCGTGGCTTTGATTCAATTAATCATAATGCCCTAGGTGCTAATTATAAATTAAGTATTAGCTACCGTTTTTAACCACTTAGCCGCAAAGCAAACGCTTTGCGGCCTTCCTTTTATTACTGGTCATGGCTACAGTGACACTGCCTATTAAGTGCTAAAGTACGTTTAAGCGTTTATTTACGCATCAACACAATGACCTTTTATTAAAGTGAAATTATGAAACAAAAACAATTTTCTATGCCAGATGCAAGCATCATTTTGCTGTGTGTGGCAGTGGTTGCCTATATGGCCACGGTATTTATTACCCCTGGGGTATTTAATGCAGAATCTGGTAGCCACACTGTGCAGCTTTCACAATATCAAGCCGTTAACGACCAACAATCACCACCTGTTTTTGCACAAGGTGGCGACATTGGTTTAGCAAATGTATTGTTTGAAGGCTTAGTGTCGGGTGATAAATATGGTGCAGCTATTGGCGTAATGGCGTTTATTTTAATCACTGGCGGTGCCTTTGGCATTATTATGAAAACCGGTGCGATTAATAACGGCATTATGGCACTTATTAATAAAACCAAGCGGGTTGAATGGCTGTTTATTCCCTTACTGTTTTTACTATTTTCGTTAGGCGGCGCGGTATTTGGTATGGGCGAAGAGGCTATTGCATTTTGTATTGTGCTGCTCCCTATTATGCAACAACTTGGCTACGACGCTAAAGTCACTGTACTTACAACTTACGTGGCCACGCAAATAGGCTTTGCCACCTCATGGATGAACCCTTTTAGTATTGCTATAGCGCAATCGATAGCTGAAATCCCAGTATTTTCTGGTGCGGGCTTTCGTATGTTAGCGTGGGCTTCTTTTACCCTTGTAGGCCTCGTGTTTACAATGCGCTATGCAAAACGGATAAAAACACAATCCCAAAAAACGGGTGATCAGCCAACGATTAAACTCAGCCTAGCCGATGCACTCACATTATTAGTGTTTGTATTGGGCATAGCTTGGGTCGTATGGGGGGTGATGGCGCGCCAATATTATATTCCTGAGCTTGCTGCACAGTTTTTTTGTATTGGCCTTATCAGTGCAATAATTGCCATCGTGTTTAAAAAGCTAACCGCGAATGAGTGCGCGGATGCCTTTAAACACGGTGCACAAGAATTATTGCCAGCGGCGTTATTAGTCGCACTGGCTAAAGGCATTGTATTACTATTAGGGGGTAGTGATTTAACCACTCCCTCAACTCTCAACACCCTGCTTTATTACTGTGCAAGTAGCATAGCCAGTGTGCCAGATTACATTGCAGCTTGGGGAATGCTGGTGTTTCAAAGTGTATTTAACTTTTTTGTTTCATCGGGTTCAGGGCAAGCTGCCATCACTATGCCGTTAATGTCTCCACTTGGCGATTTGCTCAATGTATCAAGGCAAATTGTAGTATTGGCCTTTCAATTAGGTGATGGATTAACCAACATTTTAATTCCCACCTCAGCTAGTTTAATTGGTTGTTTAGGGGTCGTGAAATTAGATTGGGGAGAATGGGCTGCGTTTATTTGGCGCTTTGCTCTAGCACTTTTTGTATTAGCAAGCGGCTTTATATTTCTTGCTTACTTTATTAATTATCAATAAAAAGAATTTGTTATGTTAACTTTAATTCAAGGTGCAAACGTTTATGCACCTACCTACCTAGGCACACAAGATGTTTTAATTGGCGGTGGTAAAATCATTGCTATTGACGAAAATATAATCCTCGACAGCAGTGTACTCGTCAAACGAATTGACGGTAAAAATAAGCTTGTTACGCCGGGGTTTGTTGACTCGTTAGTGCATATTACCGGTGGCGGTGGCGAAGCTGGATTTGCCAGCCGCACCCCTGAAATGAACCTAACCGATGCAACCCTATCGGGCACTACCACAGTGGTGGGCGCACTGGGTACCGACTCAAGTTCACGTACGCTTACCAATTTGGTTGCCAAAGCAAAAGGCCTAAAAGAGCAAGGGCTGAATGTATTTTGCCATACCGGTTCGTATCATTTACCCGCTAAAACTCTTACTCACTCAATCACTGACGACATCATGTATATAGAGGAGTTTATAGGTGTTGGCGAAGTGGCTATTTCTGATCATCGCAGTAGCCAACCTACGGTCCAGCAATTAGCAGAATTGGCAGCCGAGGCCAAAGTAGCCGGTATGCTCAGTGGTAAAAAAGGCACCGTGAGTATTCATGTCGGCCCTGTCGATAGTCACTTGAGTATTTTGCATCAGGTGGCTCAGCAAAGTGATATTAAGCTTAAACAGTTTTATCCTACGCATATGAACCGCAATAAAGCACTTCTTGATGCCGGTATTCACTTTTGTGATCAGGGCGGTACTATCGACTTTACCACCAGCACCACCGACTACGATTTAGCCCATGGTGAATATGCAGCAGCCCATGCCCTTGCCTACTGCTTAGAACAAGGCGTAGCACCAAATCAACTCACTATGAGCTCAGATGGCCATGCTAGTTTACCTATTTTTGATAAAGACTTTAACTTATTAGGGTTAGAGGTGGGCAAAGAGGCATCACTACTGAGTTCGTTTCAGCAAGCAGTCAAAGAATACAACGTCCCTATAGAGCACGCTTTAATGAGCATAACCAGTAACCCTGCCGATATTTTAGGAGTTGATAAAGGCCGCCTTAAAACAGCGAGCGACGCGGATGTTGTGCTTCTCGATAAAGAGACCTTAACCCCTGAGTATGTATGGGCTAACGGCATATTAATGGTGCAAAACCGCCACGCGGTTATAAAAGGATTGTTTGAATAAACTAGAACAGCTCAAATGCTGCTGAAATATTTCAGCAGCATTTAACGCCAAAAAATTCGTTACCCTAGTTTGAAATTTTAATCCGAAAAGGTCGCTAGAACATAGTTATTAAATTCAACTACCTTTCATTGTAGCTGAGTTTTTTGTCATAAAAACAAGACCATTTTCATTTATACATTCAGCATACACCTGAGCACTCATGGGTTTAGAAAAGTAATAACCTTGAAACTCTTTACATCCCATTTCGGACATTATTAAGACCTGTTCTTCGGTTTCTACTCCCTCGGCTACACACTTGATATTGAGTTCATCACACATCACATGCATAGCTTTAACTAAGCTTTTCTGGCGTGTAGAGCGTGTAACCTGACTTATTAAAGAGCGATCCAATTTAAGTTTATCAATAGGGTAATCAGCAAGGCGTGCAATATTTGAGTAGCCAACACCAAAGTCATCCACAGTAATAGAGAACCCCCAATCTTGCAAAGTTTGCATAAGTTTTAGAGAGTGGGCTTGGTTAGCCTCAAGTGATGTTTCGGTAAGCTCTAATTCTATTTGATTCGGTTTTACATTAAAATCCGCCAAATATTTCACCAATTTTGACATAAAGTCAGCTTGGCTAAAATCGAGCAAAGATATGTTTATTGCTATAGGTAAAAGTGGCAAACCAACTTTATTCCATTGGGCAATTTGAGCGCAGACTTTTTGAATAATTAAATCCGTTAATCTACTAATCATTCTGTACTCTTCTGCAATAGGAATAAAGACAGTTGGCGATATATTACCAAGCACAGAGCTATGCCAACGAGCTAATGCTTCAAGCCCAATACATTCACCTTTTGCATTCACTTTAGGTTGATAATGTACTGACAGATCATTTTGTTGCAAAGCTTCATCAAGTAACATGGAAATTTCATACTTTTCCATAAAAGCCTGTGATTGTTTTTGGTTGTAACCACTAAAAGGCAAGTTATAGTCTGCGAGCTTGAGCGCCTCACACGCATTACTAAGAACAATAGCACTATCTTCACCGTGCTCAGGACACTTAGCAAAACCAAATAAAAATGATTGTTGGTAATTAGTACCAAATACATCATAAGTTTGATCTAAAGTGCTTTTAATTTGTATTAATAACTTGTTTTGCTGTTCACTTGAGCTTGAACCAACAATAAAGCAAAGTTTACTACCTTCTATATACGCACAAAGCAAGGGCCCTTCAGGCATTGCTTTTAAGCGCTTATAAGCAGTAATTAGCAATGATTGGGAGTCAGCCTTGTTAAGTTTTAAATTTAAATATTCACTATTTGCGCTTTGTGTGACTACGATATAAAAGCCTTTTTGATATTTAGACGTTAACCTATCGCATTGCATCTCAAACCACTCTCGATTAGGCAATTTCGTCTGCGAGTCTCTAAACCTTAGACGTTTGTTCTCTTGCTCCATCATAGACAAGTTTTGTTTAATTAACTGCTCTTGCGTGCAATCATAAAAGTCATACACTCGGTAATTTGTACTCATTGCTATTTGCTGATAATTACTCTTATAGTAGCGACTCTTATATTCTATGATTTGATTTTTTATATTTAACTCTTTGCTATTAAGTGCAGGGAATAATCCATCAATTCTCTCAGCCTTTTCTTTCAAGCTGTTTTTTAATCCAAACATTTCAATAGCATGTTGATTTAAATCTGTAATTACTAAATTTTCGTCGACAATAATTTTAGCTTTATTAGATTCAGTAAATAAGGTGCGATAAAGCTCGTTTTTATCTTTAAGGAAGCTATTAGCATTTAACATGGTTTTGTTTAAACGTTTGGCAGCAACAATTGTTCGCGCAGTAGCCAGTGGAATACAAATATTAAAAAATAAAAATATCAGGCCTGTAATATATAAGTCAGCTTCTGGTAATTGGCTTGATATTCCTGAATAGCCAGATAAATCAACATTATTAATAATCATGTAAAAAGGTATGATGTTTAAAATACCGTAGGCCAAAGCCGTTCTGTAACCGAGTAGCATAAGAGCAATGATGGGACATGAATACATAAACATAGAACCCACCTTTGCAAGCTCTAAGTCAGTTAAAAATAAATTCATTGATAAACTACCGGCAACGATAGTTAATAAAAGTGCGTTTGCACTAAATGTGTAAAATCGCTTACTTGCTAATAAAAGACTAAAAGCAATAGTGAAAAAACTAATAGTAATAACTGCAATGTAAATTAGGTTGAATTCAATTGCGCGGGTGTATGTATAACAAACTACCAAAAAACAGAGCAAAGTAACGAGAGTTAAAATTATCCGCAGTGCACTCACCCGCCAGTGTGCGACTTCATCATGGGCAGTATGATGATCGTTAAGTAAGAAGTACTTATGGAGAAAGTGCATAATAAACAACAATTAATACATGTCATTCAATTAAACATTGATAAGTTGTCAAAATCAATTAAATAAGTCTAATAACTAATCCAATTGAAGTGACTCTCAAAGTTAATCTAATATATGGTAACTATCCAATATGCTCACTTTCATAAACCGGGGTTACCCAATATTTAACGGTGTGTACTTACAAACAGGGCTTAGCGTCGTTTTTAGTATGGCAAGTTCAGATAATAAAATATGCACCTCAAATTGATAAAAACTACGATACCCTTCTACTTGCTCGGCAATATCAAACTCGCTGTGCTCTTTGCTATAGCCTTGAATTTTTTTAAGTTAAAGCCGGTTATACAGTCTATGCCTATTAATATATCAACTACGTCATCTTTTATATTTGTGGGTGCATTTAGGGTAAAAAGTAACTGTTCAGCCATGTTTTTTCTCCAACCAACCATAGAAGATAGGTAATAAATAAAGGGTAGTAATAGTGGAGGTAATTAACACGCCAATAACTACGATAGCTAATGGCTTTTGTATTTCAGCTCCTGGACCTGTTGCAAACACCAGCGGCAATAAACCAAACATAGCGGTTGTAGCGGTCATTAATACAGGGCGTAGCCGCCTACTTGCAACATCTAAAATGCACTGTGTTACATATACAGCAAAGCCGATGTAGAGGGCAGACATGAGTTTGCCGCATGGTTTTTAAAAGACTTTATGCAACAAAGGTACTATCCGCATTCAAGCTCAGCCATTAACTAATGCAGTGACTATCGCATATACTTGCGCGCTATTTTAGTCAGCGTTAAGCTAACGCTTTATTTTCGTCATTATGGTCTATGTGCTCTATAGCCCGCAGAGATAATTCAACGTAAAGGTTTAATATGAATAACAGTAGTTACCCAATTGGTACGCCTGGTGAGAAGTGGAACAACAATAATAAAATCCAATGGCTTGAGGCACAAAAAATTAAGCGCAGCTATCAACAAGAAGTCGTAACATTAATTGATGAACTTAAAAGCACTCTAGAAGTACAGCAATACGGTGAGCTTAATTATGCCGCAGGTAGCTACCCTTTGTACGCGTTAAAAACCACTAATTTTGATACAAACAAAGCCACTGTTTTAATTACTGGCGGCGTACATGGCTACGAGACCAGTGGTGTTCATGGCGCTTTAAGATTCGCTAAAACATTGGCAAATAAGTACGCTGAGCACTTTAATATTGTAATTACCCCCTGTATTAGCCCATGGGGTTATGAAACGATTAATCGTTGGAACCCAGATGCGGTAGACCCTAACCGCTCTTTTTATCAGGGCAGTCCAGCACAAGAATCAGCGGCAGTAATGAACTATGTGCAATCTTTAAATACTGATTTAATCGCGCATATCGATTTACATGAAACAACAGATTCGGATAACAGTGAATTTAGACCAGCACTCGCGGCTCGTGAAGGCAAAGTAAACACCAACTGGAACATTCCTGATGGCTTTTATATAGTGGCTGATAGCAACAAACCAGAGCCTGCTTTTCAAAAAGCAATTATTGAACATGTTGAAAAAGTAACGCATATTGCACCTAGCGATGAAAATCAGCAATTAATTGGTGTACCACAAGCGCAATTTGGGGTAATTAATTACGCGGCCCGTGATTTAGGCCTATGCATGGGATTTTCTGAAGCTGCATATGTCACCACCACTGAAGTATATCCAGACAGTGCAACGGCTAACCCTGAAGAGTGTATATTAGCGCAAGTTGCTGCAATTTCAGGTGCCTTAGACTACATTATTAATAAGTGACCAATGCAGTAAATAATCAATAAAAGGGGCGGCTATTGAAATTTGAAAATAACTACGGCAGTTATAGCTTGCGCGTTGAAAAAAATATAGTTATTGGGCAGTTTAAAGGTAACTTAAACCCTCAGTTATTAAATCATTTTAAAGCCGCTTTATTAAATAGCATTGAACCATTTAAACATTTGTCTTGGGGTTATATTAGCCACTCTCCTGAGGTGATTGCTGCTACCCCCGATGCTGAAAAAAACATGATAGATGTAAGCCAAACAATGGGGATTAATAACTGTTTGATCAGTGCGTTTGTCCTCACCTCGCCTATTGCTATAAGGCAATTGCAGCGGATTATGCACAGCTCTGGCCGTGATGCTCATCTACAAGAGTGCTTGTTTGATGATTTTCAAAGCGCCAAAAAATTTGTAATTAAGCAGCTAGCCCTAGCCGAGTCAGGTTGTTAACTGGCTAGGACTCATACTTTATTAATTTTTATAAAACTGGCTGTCTTTGGTAATAGTAATTGCAGGATCCTCTTGCGAAGTAATCACAAAACTCAGCTTGCTCACTTTGCGTGCTAAATCGTAGCCGTCTGCAGTCACCGTTACCGGCACACTTTTCATCAGCCCAGGCTCTACTAATATAGCATTTGGGCTTTGCAATGTAGCCCCCTCTAAACCGCTAATTGAAATTGAATAATGCAGCGGTTGCTGAGTTTTATTGATAATAGTGAGCGTGTAAGGGTTTTCAACTAAGCCTTCGTAATTTACCCGGTACAATGCGTTTCTATCTCTAAGTACTGAGGCTTCTATAGGGGTACGTTGTAACATCCATGCAAACATAGATAAAATTAATAGCGCAGTTAACGCCCCATAGCCTACAAGTTTAAGCCTAAATGGATTCGTTTTTTGCCCTGCCATTTGCTTTTCACTGGCGTATTTAATTAAGCCTTTTTCGTAGCCAAACTTATCCATGGTGTCATCACAAGCGTCAATACATAAACCACAGTTAATACATTCATATTGCAAGCCATTGCGAATATCAATCCCTGCAGGGCATACTTCCACACATAAGTTACAGTCTACGCAATCGCCTAAATCAAGCGCTTTCGGATCAGCTTTGCGTTTACGTGGGCCGCGATTTTCACCCCGTTCGCTATCGTAAGTAACCACCAGCGTGTCTTTATCAAACATCACCGATTGAAAGCGCGAATACGGACACGCCACAGTACACATTTTTTCACGTAAAAAGCCCGCATTTCCATAAGTACAAAACGCAAATAAAAATACCCAAAAACTGGTGATCCCAGACCACTCTAAATTTAACATTTCGAGATACAAGGTTTTAGCGGGGATAAAATACGCTAAAAATGAGGTGGCTGTGAGCACCGAAATAACCAGCCAAGCACTGTGCTTAGTGATTTTTTTTCGCCATTTGGTAATATCCCATGAGCTTTTATCAAGCTTAATACGCTGGTTACGCGTACCCTCTACACGTTGCTCAACCCAAGAAAACATTAACATCCAAATGGTTTGTGGGCAGGTATAACCACACCATACTCTGCCAAGCCAGTTGGTAACAAAAAATAGGGCAAACGCTCCCACCATAAACAGCATGGCTAAAATCATAAAGTCTTGAGGGAGCAAGGTAAGGCCAAAAATAGTAAATTTTTGGGTGGCCACATCCAATAAAACCGCTTGCTGACCGTTATATTGAATCCATGGAATGGCAATAAAACTCAGCATTAACAACCAGCCTAAATTGCGACGTATACGTTGAAAAAAACCTTTTTGCTCGCGTATATAAATTGGCCCCTCTTCTTTATAGGGCTTAATGATCATGTCTTCTTCTTTAATATCAAACTTCATGCTACTTACTTCATAGTGACGGGTATTAAACAAGTATTTGCAACTTTCAGACCACACTGAAAGATAACTTAAAACATTGATATTAAATGATTTTAATAATAAAACCGGACTACAATATCGCGATATTTAGCGACTGTCGCGATATATCACGAATTAGCTCTGGCGACGCAGTCCTAATTTTTGCATTTTTGAGCGTAAGGTGCTCTCTGGTAAGCCCAACTTATTTGCCGCGCCTTGTTCACCTGCAATTTTCCAATTACACAGTGCTAATACGCTGCTAATATGCTGTTTTTGTGCTTCATCAAGTGTAAGCGTTGGGTTTATGGCGTTATCATCGCCCGCTTTTAGCGACTGACTTAACTGTAATGTAGAGTGTTTAGATAAAATAGCTTCTCGTTCGAGTACATTTTGTAGCTCTCTAATGTTACCTGGCCAGTCATAAGCTTGTAATTGTCTGATCGCTTTTGTACTTAACCCTTGCAATTGCTTACCTAAGCGCTTGTTTATTTGTGCAATTAAGTTTTGACACAAGTAAGGAATGTCTTCTTTTCGTTCTTTAAGTGCAGGCACGTGAATAGGAAACACATTTAAACGGTAATATAAGTCCATTCTGAATTGGCCTGCTTGTACCATTTCCCACAAGTTACGGTTGGTTGCAGCAATGATGCGAATATCAACCTTTAGGGTTTGACTACCGCCAACGCGTTCAAATTCACGCTCTTGTAATACCCTTAATAGCTTACTTTGGGACTCTAACGGCAGCTCTGCGACTTCATCTAAAAATAAGGTGCCGTGATCGGCAAGTTCAAAACGTCCTTTACGACGCTCGTTAGCGCCAGTAAATGAGCCCCTTTCATGCCCAAAAAGTTCTGACTCTAATAAACTTGGAGTGAATGCCGCACAATTTACTTTTATAAATGCTTGTTCGTTGCGTTTACTGAGACGGTGTAAGTTACGCGCTACCAACTCTTTGCCAGTGCCATTTTCACCAAGAATGAGTACGGTGCTGTCGGTTTCACTCACTAACTGTATTTGATCTAACATGCGTTGGAATACAGCGCTGTGGCCAACCAGTCCTGAATCTTGCCAATCCTCATTAAGCTCGGCAATAAGGTAATCATTCTCATCTTTTAGCTGCTCGCTTAGGTGCTTTACTTGAGCTAACGCTTCGTGCAACTGAGTTTGCGTTTGCTGTTGTGCTGATATATCGCGAAATACTGCTACAGCACCAATGAGCTGGTTATTTTTATAAACGGGAGTGGAGGTATACTCAACAGCAAAGGCACTGCCATCTTTGCGCCAAAATACTTCGTTTTTTACTTCGCGGCGTTTGCCATCAAACATAGTGCAATAAATTTGGCACTCATCGGCAGGGTAAGGAGTGCCATCGGCATGACTATGATGATGATATTGATGTATTTTCTTTCCTAATAATTCATCGGCCGTCCACCCAGTCATTCGCTCTGCAGCTGGGTTTACAAATACCGCATTGCCGGATAAATCAAATCCGTATATGCCCTCACCCACCGCATTAAGCAATAAGGTAGGATCGTTTAAAAAGTTTTTTATCATAATACAACCTCGCGAAATATCGCGATCATTATGCCAATTTTCTCCTGCTTTAACACCTAATAATGACTAAATAACGCCTTAACATCTATTTTGGCTTCTAAGCGCGCTGCAATTAAATATAAGCCGGCTAATTTACGATGAATAAACAATGCATCCACAGGGGGAGTATGCCACTGCTGCGACTGTGTGCTTAACTGTAATCCGGCATCTTTGATGTTGCTAGCAAGTTCACTGTTTTTAAAATCAAACTCTCCATTATAGCGAAGTGGCTCGCAAGCCATTAAAAATAAATCAATCACTCTTTCTTTATAGTCATCTTTTAAAGCGTCTTTAAAATAGCCAATAGCAGTGGCAGCATTGAGCACGCCTTCACGATCATTATTACTGCCAGCTTTAAACAAAGCTAAATAGGCATCACTTAGGGTAGCTGTAATTTCTCGGGTGGCACCAAAATCAAATAACACAATTTTTTGTGATTCTGGTTGGTAATGGTAATTAGCAAAGTTAGGGTCGGTTTGAATTAACTTAAACTCAAACATTTCTTTAAAAAACAAATCAATTAGTTGCTCAGCAACCCGACTTCGATCTGATTGTGGTAAATATGTAATACCCTCTATAGGCTTGGCATCTACATACTCCATGGTTAGCACTTGCGCAGTACTGTGCTCTACATACACACTAGGCACTTTAAAATGGGGGTTAGTCGATAACAGGTTTTTGTATCGTGCTAAATACTGAGCTTCTAGGGTGTAATTAGCCTCAGCTAATAACTGCGCTTTCGCTTCTTCAACTAAAGGTTTTATATCCAATTCTTTGGGCAATAATCGCGATAAAGTAAGTAAAGTGATCACATTATCCACATCGCTCACCACACTTTTTGCAATACCTGGATATTGAATTTTAACCGCTAATTGATCACCATTTTCTATATAAGCTAAATGAACCTGCCCAATTGATGCAGCTGCAAACGGTCTTAGTTCAATATGAGAAAAACGCGATAACCAGTCATCTCCCCATTGCTCTTTTAGCACGCTCACTAATTGCTTATGTGGCATTGGGTTGGCATCGGCACGCAACAAAGACAGTAACTGCGCAAGCTCGGGAGTTAATAAGTCGCCAGCATCCATTGAAAGTAACTGCCCAAGCTTCATTGCCGCACCGCGAAGGTGCGATAACTGAGTGGCTAAGTTTTCAATATTTTTCGGCTGGAGTAATAAGCTTTTATTATCCCAGCCTTTACCACTAAGCGCACTTTTGGCACCACCTACTAACATATTTGTGGCAACACCTGTGGCTAATGAGCCTAACTTTGCAAATCGTGAAAGTCGAGAGGTGGGAACGGATCGCTCATTAGCCATAATTAACCTAATCTATTAATAATAAGGTCAATTAATACGTTTTATTACGCTTATTAGATCTAAATTATAACCGAGGTACTAGCTTAATCGCGCCTTCGACTACTTTTAAATCTAAGGGTAAATTACTTAACAGTGCCATTTTAGGGTCGTTCATATTTAACTTATAAACAGGGTTAACCGCTAAAAATGCATTCATGACATCCATCGCTTCGTTATCCAGCACTTCTAAATTACCTTTAAAACCCCCTGCATCGATACTTGAATCGCGTAACTTAACATTACGTAAAAATACGGCTTTTTTCTCGCTATCATAAAAAGGCGTGCCTTGTATTTGTAACTTTAAACGCACAGGATACTTTAATGCAAAGGCATTAATCTCGGCGCTCGAATCAGCACCTAATAAAACATAATCACTGTTGTCGGGACCAATATTAACGCTTAAATCATTTACATCAAACTGCACAGGTAAGCCCATCAGGCTAACTTTTTCACTTAATTTAGGTAACTCTTTATTTAGTAACGACTCAACCTCTGAATTTGTAAATGAATAAACCGAAATACCCTGAGTGCTGTTACAGGCAGTTAAAAATAATAGTGAAATAAAAACAAAAATTTTCATACAAAACCCTATTCATTAATCGTATTGGCAGTAAGTAGCCATAATAAAAAACCGCTTTAATAGCGGTTTTTTTTATTTTAGTTGATAAAAGTTAATTTACAGCAAAAATAACTTTTAACCTTGCTAGTGTGTCAGTTTTGACTGAACCTTCGCTGAGTGCAATTAATTGCTTTAAATAATAGTTTAAATCAGCGTGGTCTCCACGGTGCTTGTCATCTAGCATTGCCACTTGCTCAACAATTCTTTGCGCTGAGTCATGCGAACTAACGTTGGCTAGTATTTCCATACGCGTTAGCAACTGCTCGATACTTAATGACGTTTTTACCACACCAGTATACTGACTTGGCACTGGTTCATTATTCTCAAGCGCAACAAATAATGCGTTTAAGTTAGCTTGTTCGTTTTTGGCAGCTAATCCGGTTAGCTTTTCATCTATAGCTGACAATAAAGCGGATACTTTAGGCGTTAACGATTTAAATGGCATATACCCTTTAACTTTGGTTTGCAGATCAAGTAATTGGGCTTTACCTTCAACACTATTTAAAGCCGCTTCGAGCTCATTTAGTTCGGCTGTTGCTAGCTTATCTGATTCACCTTGCTCGCGTTTTTGCTGCTCAAACTCTTCGCTGCGTTTAGTGAATGTTGCATCATTAAACTCACGGAATTTTTGCCATAGTGCATTCTCAGCTTTTAAGCCTGCAAACCCTATACTCTGCCATTGTTGCTGTAACTGCTTTAACTGCTGACACGCCTCTGCTAGGTTTTCACTTTGAGATAGCTGTTGCGCTTGCTCAACGAGCTCATTTTTAAGTGCGGCATTGCCTTTATGAAACGCATTAAGTGAAGATACAACTAGCTGCTGTTCTGCCTTATAACGCTCGTTTAAAATTCGGTATGTTTTAGGATCAACTTTACCTACACTACGCCATGCTTTTTGTAATCGGTTGTAGTGGCTTTCAAATTGTTTCCAATCTAAATCAGCACCCTTTGTCGCTTGTAAATGCAATGCATGCATTTGCGCTATTAGTTGCTCACGCTCTACTTTAGCCGCTTCACGCTGGATTTCTTGCTCTGCGAAATAACTACGACAAGGTGCGAACAATAGCTCAATTTTTTCATCAAACTCATTACCTTGCTGCTTTTCTTGCTCTGTATCAAGGCGCCCTAGTTCATTCCAACGCTTACGCAATACTTTAACTTGATCAGCACGCTGTTGTGGATCGTTACAAGGCTCATCAACTAACAGTGTTACTTCTTCTAAAAGTGCAGTGCGTTTAGGGGCCGCTGCATACTTTTGCCAATCTTTAGCATCAGCTAGCTGCGCTTCTAGGTCAGCTTTTAAGTTAACCAACGGCTGTTGGTATTTCTCAGTTAGCGCATTAAATAGCTCTTCGAAGCCTTTAAATACACCAAATGCAACATTAAAACGCCCTTCTTCAATTAAACGTTTAACATCGCGCGCTTTTCTCTTAGCTTGGCTTTGGGTTTTTTCTAGCGGCTTAGTGAGTTCGCTCATTGCGGCTAAAAACTGCTTCTTGTGGCTGTTAAGCTGAGCTTTGAATGACGCTTGTAAATCAGTACTAAGTACATTTAGCTGACTACGTGCAGTTTTAAATGTGTCATTGAACGCTGTTAACTGTTGATCGTAATCGCTAAGTTGCTCTGCAGGTTTTATTTCACTAAGCGCATTGTAGGCAATTTTATATTCTTTAATCGCCGTAGTTAGCTCAGGTAACTTAGCAACTTGTGAGAATAGCTGCTCAAGCTTATTAATCACTTGTTTTGATTGCTGATCAGCCACCAGTTGCGTTTTATCTAGCGTGTCTTTCGCTTGCGCTACTTTGGCATTTAGCCAATCTTGCTGAATTTGCTCTGGCGTTTCTAATCCTAACTGTAATGCATTCTCAATTTCTTCACTTAATGCTTCTAACGTAGCTAACGCTAACACTTGGCGCTGTTGTTGCGCTAAACGTTGCTGCTCTACTTCGTGCTGCGCTTTCAATGTGGCAATGTGAACATCAAGCTTATCGGTAATTGAAATATATTTAGCATCAAGGGTTTTTACATGTTCTTCGTTTAGCCATTTTAACTCTAGTGCTTGCCACTGTGCCATAAGTTCGGCGGCTTGTGGGTCAACAATAGCGTAGTCGTGTTTATCACGCAGTGCATTAAGCTTGGCTAAAATAACACGGGTAGCATTTTCAACTTGCGCTGGCATTTCAAGCGCTAAACGCTCGTTTTCAAGATGGCTTTCAAGGGCCGTTTTAGCTTCACCTTGAGCATGCTTTAACAGTGCTTTAGTTAACTGCTGTGTAATGACTAAGTCAACTAACTGCTTTTGCAGCTCTTCATTGGCTTCTTTAAAGGCTTTTTCAATCAGTTTAGGGTTTGCTAGGCGTTTTAATAACTTTACTCTTACTTGTAACTCTTTTTCTGCAAATGCCAGTTTTTCAAGGGTTTTAACCGGTGCAAAACGTTCAATGTACTCATTTTTAATCTGCGCCGATAAGCTACTTTCACTGTTTAATACAGCAGACGATATTTGCTGCTCAGCTACATCTTTTAATGCCTGATCTTGCTTGTAAGCTTTCCACCAAAGCGGTAAATCGTTTACTTTTTGCAGTGCTTTACGGCGAATTTCAGCCGATGAGTCTTCAAGCGCTAAGGTACTTAAAATTGTTACGTCGCGTGCTACATCAAGTTTTTCAATCGCATCTAAACGAACTTGTTGCTTCGGGTGTTTCCATTTTGGTGTAAAAAGGTGTTTAAAGATCATTTTCACTGAACCTAGCTATTTCGTTATCTGATTTAAATTCTTTTTGTAGTTGCGCTTTGGTTTTTTGGATCATTTCTCCATCTGCACCAATGGTAAACTGCTCGTTTGATTGTGCAACTTTTGCTTGATACAACATCACAAGTTGCACTGTTTGTTGTTTTTGTTCATCTGATAAAGGTGTGCCATCTGGCCACTTTCCTGTTGATGCACCATATTGCAGACGCTCAAATAATTCTGGAGTAATATTCTGTACTAGGTTGTCAATATTCATGTCATTTTTTCTTTTTCAGAGTCACTAAAATAATACGGTTAATAAGGTACCAAATACAGCCAATGCCTATGGCTGAGGTATACGCATACCACTGAAGTGTTTTTTCTTGAGGTTGTAGGAAGTACAAACAAAAGAAGCCACCTAAAAATAAGATCAGCGCTAAAAAGGAGTGGTTCATAAACATTTGCTGCTTTTTAATTCGCTGCTCACGTTGAAGTTGTTGAACTTGCTCGGCATTTAATTCAGCAACGTTACTTTGGCAATGTGGACACTGCGGATGTTTATCTGAAATTGATTTTGCACATTTGGGGCAACGAATAATCGCCATACATCTCTCTCCATACTACGCATAAAAAAAGCGCCTTTCGGCGCTTTTCATTGTACTTGTTTTATTGCTCTTTGTCTTTTTTGAATTTAACCCAATAGTTCATATTAGGTTATTAGGGTCTGTTTATTCAGCGTCTTTAGATTGCTTCTCAAGGCGCTTTTCCCAGAAGGTAGCATTTTTAATCCCTAATTTAACGGGATCAAACGTGATTTCTCCACCTTTCTTCTTCTGGTCTTCATAATCACTCAAACATGTTAAGGCCGGTTTAGCGACAAAGAAAATAGCTAATATACCCAATATGTTTATCCACGCCATTAAGCCAACGCCTATGTCGCCAATAGTCCAAATATAACCTGAGCTATTAACCATGCCGTAGGCTACCATAAACATAATGACAAGTTTTACGGCTACAAGCGGAATACTTCCTTTAAAGTAGCGGTTTAAGTACGCGATATTCGTCTCTGCAATGAAGTAGTAAGCCAGTATGGTGGTAAAAGCAAAGAAAAATAAGGCGATGCCTACAAACGCTTCCCCAAAGCCACCAAATACACTAAACAACGCCATTTGGGTGAACGCTGCTGACCCCACTTCAGTTGCTGCATCAACGTTTTGTACAATGAATTGACCCGCAGGTAATTCGCCAACAATGTTGTATTGCTGCGTTATTAAAATCATTAATGCCGTTGCTGTACATACAAAGAGTGTATCAACATAAACAGAAAAAGCTTGAACTAAACCTTGCTGTGCAGGGTGATCAACCTCTGCTGCAGCCGCTGCATGAGGGCCTGTACCTTGACCGGCCTCATTTGAGTATATTCCACGCTTAACACCCCAGCCAATTGCGGCACCAAAGCCTGCTTGAGCTGTAAATGCATCACCAATGATGAGCGAGAAAATGCCCGGTATTTTGTCTAAGTTTATAAATACCACAATTAAGGCCAGTACGATGTAACCAAGCGCCATAAATGGCACAACAATTTGCGTAAAGTTAGCAATGCGCTTTATACCACCAAAAATAATAAACGCTAAAACAATAAGAATAATAGCCAACGCAACGAGTTTAAAGCTGCCTACGTCACCAAAACTTGTAGAGACCATAGTGCCATCACCAAATACTTGAGTGAATGCATTACCTACAGCGTTTGCTTGTACGCCTGGTAAGAAAACCCCACAGGCTATAATTGCCGATACAGCAAATAAAACAGCCAGCCACTTTTGCCCCAAGCAACGGTCAAAATAATAGGCTGGACCACCGCGGTATTGGCCGTCTTCTTCTAATTTATAAATTTGACCTAATGTTGATTCTGCGTATGCAGTGCTTGCACCTAAAAAAGCAACAACCCACATCCAAAAAATAGCGCCCGGGCCACCAAAACCAATTGCGGCTGCAACACCGGCAATATTACCAACCCCTACTCGGCCAGATAACGAGACCGCAAGGGCTTGAAAAGACGAGATCCCTTTCTCTGAAGTGTTAGGGCTAAATAATAGCTTACACATTTCTTTAAAATGTCTAACTTGAGCAAATCGAGTTAGCACTGAGTAAAATAAGCCTGCGCCAAGGCATAAATAGATGAGTGCATTACTCCAAACAACATCATTAACGGCGCTTACAAAAGCTTCCATGAACATCCTCACAGTTATATTTATTATTATTAATTACCATACTCTGCTATTCAGAATACCTGTCATAAGCTTTACGAAATAAGGGGTTAATCTTTTCCGTCTTTCTTATTGTTCAATCGATATTAACTTAAGTACCCAACCTTGTTAACAGTTAATTTTCAAAACAACTCACTATAGACTTGTCGATAACGTTTAACTCAGTGCAGGTTGATATAGACTATGCGGTATTAAATCTGCCGAGAAGGTGTATTGGAATGTTTTGATGCTGTGGTGGGTAAATGAATTTTATTTTCTGGTACGGCCGGTTTAGCTTAAAATAAAAAGGGTATCAATATTATTGATACCCTATGAAACAAACGTTTTATCTTAAGTTGTCTACAACATTAACAATGGCTGCTAACGTGTCTTGACCAAATTGATATGAACGGCGATCTGACCAGCCGTAATCTGCATCTGGTAAGTCATTATTATCTTTAAATGGCATTTCAACTGTGTAAGTAAGCGCTTTAAATTCTTCAGCGGTCGCTGATGAACCTACTGTTAAGTTAGCTTGACCTGGTTCGTCTTTATCGTAGCCATGAATATCTTGAAACTCTGGAGTAATCGTTAAAAGCGCGGCTTTAAAGCTATCTTCTAAGCCTTTTAAGCGTGCATCATAGCTTGGTATACCTTCGCTACCGGCAACAAAGTTATATGGAATAGCTTCATCCCCGTGAATGTCTAGGTGCATGTCTAAGCCTGCTTCGCGCATTTTATTAAGCACCAAGTAAACTTCAGGGCTGTTTTCCATGCTTGGCGTTTGCCATTCACGATTTAAGTTAACCCCTTTAGCATTAGTACGTAAGTGACCACGTGCACTGCCATCTGGATTCATGTTTGGTACTACATAGAATACCGCTTTTGATAGTAAGGCTGCAGCATGTGGGTCTTCATCATCAAGTAGCTTGTGTAATAAACCTTCTACAAACCACTCTGCCATAGTTTCACCTGGGTGTTGGCGAGCGGTAACCCAAATGACTTTTTTATCTGCACTTGGCTGGCCAATCTTAAGCACGCTCATATCACGCCCATCGAGGGTTTGACCTAGTGTTTCTAGTTGGCAAATTTCTTGGCTTTGTGCCCATGATAATAAATCTAAATGACGGTCGTAGCTATATGGAGCGAAATAGGCGAAGTAAACGCTGCTGCACTCAGGCTCAAGCTCAAATGTTAGTGTGCCATTTTCATACGAAGACGGTACACGAAACCATGTTTGACGGTCGTATGAGGCAACGGCTTGGTAGTCTACCCAACCATCTGGGTATGCAGACTTATCAAGATTATTAATATTTAACTGATGTAATTGATAAGGCGTTGTTTCAAGACGAAAGTGAAACCACTGATAAAACTCAGACTGATGATCTTTATTAATTTCTAACTGAATATTTAACGGATCGGTGGCTTTAATAACTTTAATATTACCACTGTCAAAATTGCTACTGATTTTCATTACAACAAACCTATTAGTTAACTGTGTGTCTTGACCAAAGGATTTAGCCAAGAGGTAAGTACGTATTAATGCACTTTAAACGGTTATTACTACGTACTCAATTTAATAAAGCGTACCATAACCACTACACTTTAAAAATCTTCAGACCTAAAAAAGCCAGCAAGTGCTGGCTTTTTTTAATTGCTCAAGTGTTTATCGAGGTAAACTTGGGAATGAGACTTCTGCCATATCGCGCATACAGCGAACTACCTGACAGCTATAACCAAACTCATTATCGTACCATACGTAAAGTACAACACGGTTTTCATCAACAATCGTTGCTTGAGAATCAACAACACCTGCGTAACGGCTACCCACTAAATCGGTAGACACGATTTCAGTTGATGCTGTGTAATCGATTTGATCACGTAGGTCTGAGTGAAGTGCTGTTTCACGTAAAAACGCATTAAGTTCTTCAACCGTCGTGCTCTTTTCAAGATTCAAGTTTAAAATAGCTAATGATACGTTTGGTGTAGGTACACGAATTGCGTTACCTGTTAGTTTACCTTCAAGCTCTGGTAATGCTTTAGATACCGCTTTAGCTGCGCCTGTTTCAGTGATAACCATGTTAAGTGCCGCAGCACGACCACGACGTTCTGCTTTGTGGTAGTTATCAATTAAGTTTTGGTCATTAGTGTATGAGTGAACTGTTTCAACGTGACCATTCTTAATACCAAACTGATCGTTTAATGCTTTCAATGTTGGCGTTATTGCATTAGTTGTACAGCTTGCAGCACATACAATTTTATCTTCAGGTAAAATATCTTGGTTATTTACACCGTAAACGATATTTTTAATGTTGCCCTTAGCTGGCGCTGTTAATAATACTTTTGCAGCACCTTTAGATTCTAAGTGTTGACCAAGACCAGCTTCATCTTTCCAAATACCAGTGTTATCAACAACAAGTGCGTTTTCGATACCGTAGGCACTGTAATCAACTTCGCTTGGCGAATTAGCGTAGATAACTTGAATGTAGCTACCATTAGCTTTAATAGCATTACGTTCTTTATCAATGGTAATTGAACCATTGAACGGACCGTGGATAGAATCACGACGCAATAAGCTTGCACGTTTTTCTAAATCGCCGTCTTTACCACCACGCACAACAATAGCGCGTAGGTTTAAGTCGGCGTATGGGCCTGATTTTTCAATTAACAAACGTGCTAATAAGCGGCCGATACGACCAAAGCCGTAAAGTACTACGTCACGTGGCGCTTTAGGCTCAGAATTAACAATTTCAGCTAGTTCGTCTTTAACGAACTCTTCTACTGAACGGCCATTCGCAGCATCTGTGTATAAATAGCTGTATGCTAATTTACCAATATCGATACGGGCAGAATTTAATTCCATTTTGCTGATAGCTTCTAAGAATGGGAAGCTTTCACGCAGGCGAAGTTTAGTTCCTTCAAACTGGGCTACTGATTTGTGAGACTTAATAATATCAATAGTGCTTGAGTTTACTAATGGACGGCCGTAAACAGCGATTTCAATACCACGATTACGGTACAATTTACCAATAATTGGTTGCATGCTTTCAGCGTAATCTTGACGTTCTTGCCAGCTACTTGTGTATTCTAACTCGTGAGATGAGGTCATTTTTTTTACCTAATTAAACAATTTTGAACGGATAGCCTAAGAATGTATCGAATTTTGAGAGCAACACATTCCTTCGGGCAGGCCTATTCTAATTTAATCTCATTTTATTCTCTACTGTTAGAGACTAAAGTTTAGGCTAGAATAATATTATATGAGGGTCTGTTGACCTTTTCGGATTAAAATTTGTTCAAACTAGGGGCAGTTTAATCGCGGCGCGAGGTTTGTAACCTAGTGGGCTAAGTCAAAACCGAGCAAAGCTTCCGCGTCCTGCTCACGCCCCTTACCTACATCCATGTAGGCAACAAAGAGTAAATCGCCCCTAGGCAGAACCCTTCGGGCAGCGCCTGTTTGGCATTGATGCTGCGTTATCGCCTATTTATGGGGAATAACCACACCACATAGGCTCTGCCTTGCCTCTATACCAAACAGACTGCTGCAAATTTAACCTTGAAAGGTCAACAGACCCTAATAAATTGAGAGACTCGGATGGCTTTTAAGCGCATAACCCTCACTTTTGCATTGTTGCTTGCAGGGTGTGAAGAATCTTTTACCGTTGAAGATGTTTGTGCGCAATCACCCGCCATGTGCAATGATCTTAACCAAGATGGCCACTGTAAGGCACTGCGAGAGCGTACTATTTTTTCTCGCTACCGCGAATCCTTACAACCAACCGATGAGAACAAATATCAACTACTCAAAGCGTTTGAGCATTACAACCAATGTATTGGCTTAGCCGCTAATATTCAGCATATAAAACTGAAAGGTAAAACTACCGCCCGTCGACGAGCCTACCTCACCAGTAATAGAGAAATGGCACGTATTTATCAGCAAACACATGCAACCACTCACCCTGGCCTACTCTATTACCATTGGTCAAGAAACAATGATGAAACGGCACTCACCCGGCTACTTGCTCTAGAAAATACCCCCGCGGTGGAAACAAGTGCTGAAATGCAATTTTATTTAGCGTCTTATTACATTAAAGTTGATGAGCAAAAAGCGATTGGTTTTTTATACAACACACTGGCGTTAAATCAAGCTAAGCAAATACCTGATCCAGAAATTTACACCTCTTTAATTAGTCTTTTTTACAAGCACCACCAATATAAGCACGCGTATATTTTTGCCAAAATAGCAGAGCTTTCTGGAATAAAAAATATCGATATATTATTAATTGAACAGCAGTTAATAGCACAAGGAAAGAATTTAGAGAGTTTAGATGCCCTCGCGGAGCAAACATTACACCAAATAAACCAAGGAAAATTTATTTCTCCCCGGAAATAATACAACAGATACAAAAAAGGCAGCTTGCGCTGCCTTTTTGTTTATTTTTTGCTTGTGCCTACTTCGACACGGGTCTTTAACTTTTGCCCCGGCCTAAAAGTAACTACGCGACGCGCTGAAATTGGAATATCTTCTCCCGTTTTCGGATTACGTCCCGGTCTTTCTTTCTTATCTCGAAGATCAAAGTTACCAAATCCAGAGAGCTTAATCTGCTCGCCTTTTTCAAGCGCTGAGCGGATTTCTTCAAAAAACGCTTCAACTAAATCTTTGGCATCTTTTTTATTGATCCCGAGCTTTTCAAATAGGTGTTCAGCTATGTCGGCTTTAGTAAGCGCCATATCTAGTCCCTCAACGATGCATTAAACTGTTCGGCCAGTGCGGCCACCACGTTATCAACTACCTGATTGATATCTTTCTCTTCGAGTGTTCTATCAACCGCCTGCAGTGTTAGAGCAATCGCCAAACTCTTATAATTTGGCTCAATACCTTTGCCCTTATACACATCGAATAAGTTTAGGTCAACCAATTGATTTCCGCCAACTTTTCCGATGACGTTTAAAATATCACCAATTTTAACGCTGTCTTGTACTAAAATCGCGATGTCGCGGCGATTTGATGGGAATTTAGACACCCCTACAGCTTGAGGTAAATTTCTTTTTTCTAATGCCGACATTTCAATTTCAAACACAAAAGTAGCATTGTTGATATCTAACGATTTTTGCGCTTGAGGATGTAATGCACCAAAGAAACCTACTTTTTTACCATCAACATAAATAACGGCAGACTGGCCAGGATGAAGACCATCAGATTGCTCAGCTTTAATTTCAAAGCGGCTAACATCGTTGGTAATTGCAAGTAATGCTTCAACATCCCCTTTTAGGTCATAAAAATCAACGTTACGTTTTTCTTCAACCCAATGCTCACCATGAACCAAACCAGTAATAACGCCACCAATAACAGGCACTTGGTATACACCATTTTCAGCATTTACATCACTGATAAACTTAAGGCCGTGTTCAAATAAGCGAATACGAGGTTGTTGGCGGTTTTGGTTATACGCAACAGATGAAAGCAACCCTGGCATTAAACTTACACGCATCGCTGACATTTCAATTGAAATTGGGTGCGGCAATACCAATGCATTACACTCAGGGTGTAAAATAGCTTGCGCTTTAGGGTCAACAAAACTGTAAGTAATGGCTTCTTGATAGCCACGTGTTACTAAGGCATTACGAAAACGGCTCAGGGCAACAGTTGACTCATCATGCGTGGTCATTTTCAGTTTTGCAGTTGGTGCAACATTAGGAATGCTGTTATAACCGTATACACGTGCAACTTCTTCAATTAAATCTTCTTCGATACGAATATCAAAACGGTAGCTTGGTACATCAGCACTCCAGCTATCATTGTCAAATTTAACATCAAGTCCTAAACGCGTCAGAATATCGGTTACTTTCGCATCTTCAATATGATGACCAATAACGCGGTCTAAACGTGAACGACGTAAACGTACTTCAGTTACTTTTGGTAACTTATCAGCAGCCACAGCTTCAACAACAGGACCAGCTTCACCACCAACAATTTCAAGCAGTAACGCTGTAGCGCGCTCCATTGCATCATGTTGTAGAGCAAAGTCTACACCACGCTCATAGCGATGAGATGCATCGGTGTGTAAACCGTAGCTACGTGCTTGACCAGCAATGGCAACAGGGTTAAAGAATGCGCTTTCTAACAGAATATCAGCTGTTTTTTCAGTAACGCCAGATTGCTCACCACCAAAAATACCAGCAATGGCTAGCGCTTTATGATGATCGGCAATCACTAATGTCGATTCATTTAACTTTGCAGTGTTACCATCAAGTAAAACTAATTCTTCACCTGCGTTTGCACTACGTACTTTAATTCCACCCTCAATCGCATTTAAATCAAATGCATGCATTGGGTGACCAAGCTCTAATAACACAAAGTTAGTCACATCAACTACCGGGTCGATTGAACGCACACCACTACGGCGTAGCTTTTCAACCATCCATAGAGGTGTTTCAGCATTAAGGTTAATGCCTTTGATAACACGCCCTAAATAACGAGGACAAGCTTCATCGTTAACCAACTCTATTGATACTTTATCTTCAATTGTCGGTGCTACCGCTGGAATACTTAATGTATTAACATCAATGCTGTTCAGTACGCCAACTTCACGAGCAAGGCCTTTAATACCTAAACAGTCACCACGGTTAGGGGTTAAATCTACATCTATGATGTTGTCATCTAATCCTAAGTATTCGCGTAAATCTGTGCCAATCGGCGCGTCAAGCGGCAATTCCATAATGCCATCGCCCTCTTCGCTAATGCCTAGCTCATCAAACGCACACAACATGCCGTATGATGGTTGACCACGAAGTTTGGCCTTTTTAATTTTAAAATCACCTGGTAATACTGCACCAACAGTGGCAACAGCAACTTTAATACCTTGGCGGCAATTTGGTGCACCACAAACAATATCAAGCAGTTCATCACCACCAACATTAATTTTTGTTACACGTAGTTTATCTGCATCAGGGTGCTGGCCACATTCAACCACCTCACCTACAACAACACCATTAAATTTGGCTGCTGCCGGCTCTACGCCATCTACTTCTAAACCAGCCATTGAAAGCTGTTCCGAAAGAGCTTGCGTATCAATTGCAGGATTTACCCACTCTCTTAACCACTTTTCACTAAATTTCATTTTATTTCTTCACTCTTAACGGAACTGGTTTAGGAATTTTAAGTCGTTTTCGAAAAACGCACGTAAATCGTTTACGCCGTAACGCAACATAGTTAAGCGCTCTACACCCATACCAAAAGCAAAACCGGTGTATTTTTCAGGATCGATACCAACAGACTTAAGTACGTTAGGGTGAACCATGCCACAGCCTAATACTTCTAACCATTTACCATCTTTACCCATTACATCAACTTCAGCTGAGGGCTCTGTAAATGGGAAGAATGAAGGACGGAAACGAATTTCCATATCTTCTTCAAAAAAGTTACGTAAGAAGTCATGTAAAATACCTTTGAGCTCAGTAAAGCTAACGTCCGTATCGACCATTAAACCTTCCACCTGATGGAACATAGGTGTATGTGTTTGGTCGTAGTCATTACGATATACACGCCCTGGTGAAATTATACGAAGCGGCGGCTGCTCTGTTTCCATGGTACGAATTTGCACACCACTGGTTTGAGTACGCAACACCAACTTAGGATTAAAGTAAAAGGTATCGTGGTCGGCGCGAGCAGGATGGTGCTCAGGAATATTTAGGGCATCAAAGTTATGAAAATCATCTTCAACTTCAGGGCCTGATTTAACTTCAAAGCCTAGTTCACCAAAAAAGCTTTCAATACGCTCAATTGTACGTGTTACTGGGTGAAGGCCACCAGAAGGCATAACGCGCCCTGGTAAAGTTACATCGATAGTTTCAGCAGCTAGTTTTTCTTCTAGTGCTTTACTCGCTAAAAGCTCACGCTTGTCATTAATTGCGCTTTGCACATCTTGCTTAGCTTGATTGATTACCTGGCCTGCTTCTTTGCGTTCTTCAGGAGCAATTTTACCCAGTGTTTTAAGTAAGCTGGTGATCTCGCCTTTTTTACCAAGGTAGTTAACCCTGATCTCTTCTAGTTGCGCGATTTCACTGGCACTGGCAACTGCCTCAAGTGCTTGCGCTAATATATTTTCTAAGTTCATTCGATACCTGATCTTTCAAAGAAGGTGATTACAATTTAGTTAGCTAATGATAACTGAAAGCGGGGTCTAGATTCTAGACCTACTACAGCTTTAGCGTTGATTTTATGAAAGGAATAGTTAATTTTCGCTGTGCAGCCATGGATGCGTGATCTAATTTGTCTAATACATCCAATAATGCGCGCATATCACGACTTAAACGGGTTAATAAAAACCGCGCGCATTCGTCACTCAGTTCAAGACCGCGCATGTTAGCCCGCTTTACTAGCGCTTGTGCTTTATCATCATCACTCATGGAGCGAATTTGAAAGGTGGTCCCCCACTTCAAGCGTGATTCTAAATCAGGCAAGCTAATATTAAGCATATTTGGCAGTAAATCAGCAGTTACTACCAGCATTTTATTAGGCTCATTAAAGCGGTTGAAGAAATTAAATAACGCTTTTTCCCATGCATCATTACCCGCCACTAAGTGAACATCATCAATACATAATACATCTAGCGCCTCAAGACCATCTAAAACCATCGGGCCAAAATGTAGAACTTCTCGCATTGATAGCAGCATATTCGATAAGCCACGCTCTTGGGCTTGAATACAGGTGGCGTATAACAAGTGGGATTTACCTGAGTCTCCTAAGCCACACAAATAAGTATACTGAAAAGCTTGAGATAGCTTAGAAAAGCTATCTTTAAGGTGGTTAACCTCTAATGAGTCTTCTCCCCCAAAATAAGAGGCAAATGTTTCATCATCCGGTAAAGTAACCGGTAGCGCCATTTGCATTGGCTCTTGAGTTAGCATTAGTTTTCAACCCATTGATACTCTAGGCTTAGCTTATCAACTATGTGATAAAAAGCACGGGGGTCGACATAATCTTTAAAGGCATTATCAAGACCAAGGGCTTTTTTAAGATCGTTTACAGTGCCGGTATGATCTAGCTTAAATTCAACAGAATCGGGAGTTTTACGTATAATAACCGCTTGGGTGACAACACTTAGGTTGAGTAGACGGCGCCTTGCCAACTCTATATCCACAAAATTACCTGTCCCTTTTAAGGTCAAATTGGCAGTACGTTGCTCATAATACGCATTCGGATCGATCGCATATTCGCCAGCTAAACCTTGCGCTAAATCATCAATCATTTGCGCAACGATTTGCTGTCTATAGCCAATAATTCGGTTAGATTCAAACATTTCGTCATTAGTAAAACGCCAATCTAATACCCAATTATCGGAGTTAAACTCTTGATACATTCTAGCAGTAATACTGCGCTCAGCACTGTAACGTTTAGATGCCTCTTCTACTGGTTCAGAAAAGTTCCCCCAAACCTCAGGGACACCAACAAGGCGTCTATCCTGTAAATCAAGCAAAGGCACAACGACAGGTAATCCACGACGGCTTGCCTTATCATAAATGAGCTGCTCTAACTGTGGGTAACTTTCTTGAGTTACTAGCTCTCGTTGCCTGTTATCTTCAATCCCTAACCAGATTGCAACCAGTGGTCGTTGCATTCCCCATAATGGCAAATTAAGCTCTTTGATTAGTGCATCGATTTTTCGTGCTTCAAACTTAACTAATAATTTAAGCTCTCCGGGGATACGCTCATCATATTCAAATTTCAGCATATAATCGGATATATCTTTAGTGCGTTGCTTAGCGACTCGATTTTCATCTGCGCTTTTGTCACCACTCACTTTTACTAATACGTTAAGCAACGCTTTGCGGCTAGCGTCTAAACGAGTATCACGAGATTTATCTTCTACGACCAAAATATCTTGATATAGATCAGTTACTTCAACTGCTGATACAGAAACACAAAAGAAAATGGATAAGGCGCTAATTAATAATCTATACACAGGCAAATCATTCATGGTTTTAAACTGTTTTGATCCTAAATCAAAGCCAGTAACAAAGCAAAATTATATTTTTCTCAGTCACTAACGCCATTAAGCTCGCTTTAATGATCATAAAAAAACCTCAAAGTAAATACCGACTAATTGAAGTCGGTGCGCTACTTAATTACGGCAATCACCTAGAATATTGTCGAGATACTAAACCCACGATACGGTGGTCAGTTTGACGCAGTGCAACTGATAGCTGACGGCTGATAGCTAATATTTTCACTTTCCTGCAGACGTAAAAAAGCCCGACTCTTTTGAGTCGGGCTTTCTCTTATTTGGAGCCTGGTAATGACCTACTTTCACATAACAAATGCTACACTATCATCGGCGCTGTTTCGTTTCACTACTGAGTTCGGCATGGGGTCAGGTGGGTCCAAAACGCTATTGTCACCAAGCAAATTTGGTGTCAGTCCGTATTACTACGCACTAACTAAAATTTGGAATTTCTGATAATAAAGTCTTCAAGTATCTACTTTAGTCTATTAACTTCTTCGCTTGTTTCACTATCACATAAAACGCGTTTGGCGTTGTATGGTTAAGCCTCACGGGTAATTAGTACAAGTTAGCTTAATGGCTCACACCACTTCCACATCTTGCCTATCAACGTTGTAGTCTTCAACGGCCCTTCAGAGACTTTAAAAGTCTAGTGAGAACTCATCTCGAGGCCTGCTTCGCGCTTAGATGCTTTCAGCGCTTATCAGTTCCGAACGTAGCTACCGGGCAATGCCATTGGCATGACAACCCGAACACCAGCGGTTCGTTCACTCCGGTCCTCTCGTACTAGGAGCAACCCCTCTCAATTCTCAAACGCCCACGGCAGATAGGGACCGAACTGTCTCACGACGTTCTAAACCCAGCTCGCGTACCACTTTAAATGGCGAACAGCCATACCCTTGGGACCGACTTCAGCCCCAGGATGTGATGAGCCGACATCGAGGTGCCAAACACCGCCGTCGATATGAACTCTTGGGCGGTATCAGCCTGTTATCCCCGGAGTACCTTTTATCCGTTGAGCGATGGCCCTTCCATTCAGAACCACCGGATCACTATGACCTACTTTCGTACCTGCTCGACGTGTCTGTCTCGCAGTTAAGCTGGCTTCTACCATTACACTAACCGTACGATGTCCGACCGTACTTAGCCAACCTTCGTGCTCCTCCGTTACTCTTTGGGAGGAGACCGCCCCAGTCAAACTACCCACCAGGCACTGTCCGTAACCCCGATTCAGGGGCCAACGTTAGAACATCAAAACTACAAGGGTGGTATTTCAAGGACGACTCCACAAAAACTAGCGTCTCTGCTTCAAAGTCTCCCACCTATCCTACACATGTAGGTTCAATGTTCAGTGCCAAGCTGTAGTAAAGGTTCACGGGGTCTTTCCGTCTAGCCGCGGGTACACAGCATCTTCACTGCGATTTCAATTTCACTGAGTCTCGGGTGGAGACAGCGTGGCCATGGTTACACCATTCGTGCAGGTCGGAACTTACCCGACAAGGAATTTCGCTACCTTAGGACCGTTATAGTTACGGCCGCCGTTTACCGGGGCTTCGATCAAGAGCTTCTCCGAAGATAACCCCATCAATTAACCTTCCGGCACCGGGCAGGTGTCACACCGTATACGTCATCTTGCGATTTTGCACAGTGCTGTGTTTTTAATAAACAGTCCCAGCCACCTGGTCACTGCGGCTCCAATCAGCTTAGAGAGCAAGTCTCATCACCAATCGGAGCGTACCTTCTCCCGAAGTTACGGTACGATTTTGCCTAGTTCCTTCACCCGAGTTCTCTCAAGCGCCTTAGTATTCTCTACCTGACCACCTGTGTCGGTTTGGGGTACGATTCGGTATAATCTGAAGCTTAGAGGCTTTTCCTGGAAGTATGGCATCAGCAACTTCATCACCGTAGTGACTCGTCTCGTGTCTCAGCCTAACAGTAACCCGGATTTACCTAAGTCACTAGCCTACACACTTTCACATGGACTACCATCGCCATGCTTGCTTAGCCTGCTCCGTCCCCCCATCGCAATTATACCAAGTACGGAAATATTAATCCGTTTCCCATCGACTACGCCTTTCGGCCTCGCCTTAGGGGTCGACTTACCCTACCCTGATTAACATGGGATAGGAACCCTTGGTCTTCCGGCGTGCGGGTTTTTCACCCGCATTATCGTTACTCATGTCAGCATTCGCACTTCTGATACGTCCAGCATACCTCCCGGTACACCTTCAACCGCTTACAGAACGCTCCCCTACCACTCAGAATAAATTCTGAATCCGCAGCTTCGGTGCATAGTTTAGCCCCGTTACATCTTCCGCGCAGACCGACTCGACCAGTGAGCTATTACGCTTTCTTTAAAGGATGGCTGCTTCTAAGCCAACCTCCTGGCTGTCTGGGCCTTTCCACATCGTTTCCCACTTAACTATGACTTTGGGACCTTAGCTGGCGGTCTGGGTTGTTTCCCTCTTCACGACGGACGTTAGCACCCGCCGTGTGTCTCCCGGATATTACTTTACGGTATTCGGAGTTTGCAAAGGGTTGGTAAGTCGGGATGACCCCCTAGCCTTAACAGTGCTCTACCCCCGTAAGTATTCGTCCGAGGCTCTACCTAAATAGATTTCGGGGAGAACCAGCTATCTCCCGGTTTGATTAGCCTTTCACTCCTAACCACAGGTCA